>CALWBC010000238.1 GCA_944375755.1 uncultured Mediterraneibacter sp.
CATCGAGCACTCCGGCGTCCAGTGTGATCCGGGAAACCTGTCCTGTGTGTTCTCCGGCAAATTTCATGATTCGTTTCAGCTGCTCTTCCGTTCTGGCACAGATGGAAAAGACAGGAGCCGTAGATTCCGGTTCCGCCTGCTTTTTGGTCTTCCCGAAATGAGCGGGAAGGGAAAATCCTGCCTCCGGGCGTCGCCGAAAACTTTCTTTTATAGAGAACGCAAGACCGTCCAGCGCGTCTCTTCGCAGCTGGTTGAGCTGTTGAACAGGAAGGAATACATCTCCTTCCAGATCTGCGATAAGCTCTTCAAAGAAAAAATCGGAACTTCCGGTTTTCTTCAGCTGAGCGAGAATACGGTTTCGGTCCATGGGACGGTTCTGAGCGACCTGAACCTGTTCGGAGGTCACAGCAGTAAAGGAAAGTCCCCGGCTGCTTACGGTAAGAGAAGCCGGTTCATGGGGGCGGATTCTGACGGATCCATAAACAGGACTCTGAAGCCTGTGCTCCACATATTCCTCATGCATTCTCCGGATCAGGGAGTCGTTTCTGATTCTGTTTAAAACCGTTCCGGGTTTCAGATGAATATTTTTACCAGCAAGGAACGAAAAACGCGATCCCTCCGGAACACTCTGACCGGTTGTGTAATTGTTTTTTCCTCCTGAAATCTCAATCACATCTCCGCGGAACAGCTCGGTCAGTGTGCTGACGGACACTTCTCTTCCCTTTTGACGGAGAACCTTTACGGCAGGGATGCCTGCGTGTCCCGGCCGGTCCGCCGCCATCATCTCCCGGCCGTTATGCATCAGATAGTAGCCGGTAGAGGAGCCGCCGCGATTGTATAGATCAAGAAGCATCTTTTTGTCTTCGGGGAGAACCCTGTAGTGTTTTTTCCCTTTTTCCAGAAAGAGATCCGTATATTTACGGTACATGGAAGTCACTGCAGCGGTGTATTCCGGTTTCTTCATTCTCCCCTCAATTTTAAAAGAGTCGATTCCGGCTTCTACAAGCTGGGGAATAATCTCAAGGGTACAGATATCCTTCGGGCTGAGAAAATGCCGTTTCTCCCCATTGACCGTATAGGGCAGGCGGCAGGGCTGGGCACACTGGCCTCTGTTGCCGCTTCTTCCGCCGATCATGCTGCTTAACAGACACTGTCCGGAATAACAGTAACAGAGAGCGCCGTGTACGAAACACTCGATCTCCAGACCGGTCTGTTCCCGGATGGCGCGGATCTCCTTCAGGGAGAGTTCTCTGGCCGGAACAACGCGGCTGGCCCCCTGAGCTTCAATAAACCTTGCCCCCTCAGCGTCTGTGATCGTCATCTGTGTACTGGCATGAAGATCCAGTCCGGGGAAATTTTCCCGGATAAACGCAAAAACTCCCATATCCTGTACAATGGCGGCATCCAGTCCCGCCTGGTACAGGGGAGCAAGATAATCATACAGTTCATCCATTTCTCTGTCTTTTAAAAGGGTATTTACGGTCAGATACAGTTTTCTTCCGTGCAGATGCGCCTCGTCTATGGCGCGGATCAGTTCATCCTCGTTAAAATTGTCAGCATATGCTCTGGCTCCAAATCTGGAGCCGCCTGCATATACGGCGTCAGCTCCCGCGCACAGGGCGGCATGGAATGATTCATACGACCCGGCAGGGGCAAGGATCTCGATTCGTTTCTTCGTCATATAACAGTCTGCAGCCTTTCCTAAAGAATACGTAATTAAAATGCCTGATACATCTGATTAATGAAACAGGCTGTCGGTTAGGACAGCCCGTTTATATGTATGTTCCGTTTCTCCACCGCTTATCTCCTGCGGTTTTTCATCTCGGTTTCTAGTTTTACAATCTGCATCTGAAGGTCATTGTTTTCTTCCTTTATTTTCGCAAGTTCCTTCTCAGCGTTTTCCAGTTTGATCTGTGCGGAAATCAGTTCATGTTTCAGATCATACATTTCCTTGTCTTTCAGTTCGATATCGTTTTCAAGAGAATCTCCCTGTTTTTTTGCCTTAAAATAATCATCCGCTATGTTCAGGGCGAGAAGCACATTCCGCGTGTCAGCGCTCTGCTTGCGGTATCCTTCGCTGTTCGCACATTCTGTGATTTTGTGATTCAGATAGGAAGATACTTTCTGCAGGTATTCCTCACCTTCAAATCCACTTAGGGTATACACCTTCCCCCCGATCAATACTTCTGTAAAATGTTTTGCTGAACTCATAGCATCCTCCTCGCATTTCTTAAATGATATTATAAACTATTTACCAGCAAAAACCAACTGTTTTTTCAGGATTCGCGAATTATGGGGATCCCGAGGTGCTGATAGGCGAAATCTGTCACAACTCTTCCGCGCGGTGTGCGCTGAATGAATCCGTTTTTCAGAAGATAAGGTTCATATACATCCTCCAGCGTTCCGGCATCCTCGGAAATAGCCGCGGCCAGGGTGTCGAGCCCCACAGGTCCTCCCTGGAATTTTTCAATCATGGTAAGCAGGATGCTGCGGTCAATATGATCCAGTCCGTACTTGTCCACATCCAGCAGGTCCAGTGCGTAATTGGCGACCGCTTTCGTAATTTTCCCGTCGTATTTTACCTGGGCAAAATCCCGGACACGTTTCAACAGCCGGTTGGCAAGACGGGGAGTCCCACGGGAACGCCTTGCCAGCTCCAGAGCTCCCTCTTCCTCTATCTCCACTCCAAGTACACCGGCGGATCTCAGAATAATGGTTTTAAGTTCTTCATCCGTATAGAATTCAAGACGATTGACAACGCCAAAACGGTCTCTGAGCGGCGCGGTGAGCATCCCCGCCCGTGTGGTGGCTCCCACAAGGGTGAACTGCGGAAGATTTAGCCGGATGGAACGTGCTCCCGCTCCTTTCCCGATCATAATATCGATTGCGTAGTCCTCCATGGCAGGGTAAAGCACCTCTTCCACCTGGCGGTTCAGACGATGGATTTCATCCACAAATAAAACATCTCTCTCCTGGAGGCTGTTCAGGATTGCCGCCATTTCACCCGGTTTTTCAATGGCAGGCCCTGAAGTCACTTTCATATGCACTCCCATTTCATTGGCAATGATTCCTGCAAGTGTTGTCTTTCCAAGCCCGGGCGGGCCGTAAAAAAGTACATGATCCAGCGCCTCTCCTCTGGCTTTTGCAGCTTCAATATAAATTTTCAGAGTCTGCTTTGCCTTCTCCTGTCCGATATATTCGTCAAGATGCTGAGGACGCAGTTCCCCTTCTATTTTAATATCCTCTTCCAGATTTTCCGTAGTAATGATTCGTTTCCCCATGATTTGACAAATCCTCTCCTCTTAAGCGAAGGCTTTAGAAAAGGTATTTCAGAGCCTCCTTTAATATATCCTCCACAGTTTTGCAGTCCGGAGATGTCTTCTTGACCGCACGGAGACTTTCCGCGCTGCCATACCCGAGAGCAACGAGAGCCTGCACGGCTTCCGCCTGCATACTTCCCTCCGCTCCTGCGGCAGTATCCGTATTCACAGCAGTGTCGCCATGAGCCGCGTGTTCCAGAACATCCTCGATCTGAACCTTATCGCGGAGTTCAACGATCAGCTTCTCCGCGGTTTTCTTCCCAATGCCCGGTGCGGCGGAGATCGCCTTTGCGTCCCCTGACATAATCGCAAAACGGAGTTCATCCGGTGACATACAGGACAGAATATTCAGACCGCCTTTCGGCCCGATTCCGCTCACACCAATCACGAGCCTGAAAATGTCCAGATCATCTCTGGTAAGAAATCCAAAGAGCTGGAGGGCGTCTTCCTTCACATTAAGGTATGTATAGATTTTAACTTCATTTCCCGCCGGAGGCAGGAGGGAAAGAGACTGTTGAGACATAAACACGCCGTAACCTACGCCCCCCACATCAACGATTGCTTTCTGCTCCTCTATGGCAGCAAGTTCACCTCTTATGTACGATATCATTTTATCTTCATCCTCTACTGTTTGTTATTCTATTCGAAACGGATATGCCGGATCCGTATCAGTACCTGTCCGGATATAACGCCAATCAATGCTCCGGTCAGAAGCCCCGCTATGAGAAGTACCGGCAGATAATACCCCACGCGATAAGTCTGCACAGCGATCATGGCCACGACAAGCTGTCCGATATTATGACTGACACCTCCGGCTATACTCACGCCGATAACACTGAACCAATCCCTGCGGGACAGAAAAGCCATGACGGCAAGGCTTAACAGTCCGCCGGCAAGACTGTATAAAATAGCAAAAAGACTTCCGAAAATAAAACCGGAGAGAACGATCCTGACAACAGATAAAAGCAGGGCTTCTCTCCAGTTCGTTTTATAAAGAACAATAACGATCATCAGATTCGCAAGTCCAAGCTTAACACCGGGAATTCCGAAATTAACAGGAATCAGTGTTTCCACATAGCTGAAGATCAGAGCAAGTGCCGTAAACACTCCAAAATAAGCTGCTCGATGTTTCATTTTCGCTCCTTTCAGCCCGCAATTCCATCCAGGCTGTTCTCTTCGTTTTTCCCGTCCGTACCTTCTATGGAAACTACAACACGGTTCGGGAGACAGATAATACTTTCGCCGTCTCTGGAAATGCTCCGGTGATTCACACAGAGCTGATCCGGGCAGTCCGCCCATTCCATTACCACACTTCCATTTTCGATCACAATCCGGTTGGTGTCATTAATCTCCACCTGTCGGTCTTCCGACAGACTGTATGTTCCATAGAGACTGCCATCCACACTGACCGTTACGGTAAGCCCGTTCTGAACAGAGCCGAAAATCTGAAGCAGCAGTATAACAGCGGCCGCAATCACAATGCCGGCCGCCAGAAACCAGTCGTTCTTTTTCATACAGTTACCTCATCACGGAAAATATCATAGCACACTGACCTGTAGAATGCAACCACATGTTCGGGTTGCATGATTAACAGGCACCATTTATAATTCGTTAGGTAGACGAAGTTTTTTTCTTCGTTGACTGTTGATCTGTAAATAATGGCAGGATGTACCGTGCGGTTTTTCCGCGCATGTCCTGAAAAAGGTGAAGAAATTGCTGAGAAAAAAATTATATAAAGGAAGATGCTGTGCGGCTCTGGCAGCCGCGGCTTCTTTAATGATATGTATCGGGCTTGGCGGCTGTTCCACACCTTCCAAATCTGAATCTATGAAAATGACAGGTATGTTTTTCGACACAGTGGTGCAGATAGAGGTCTGGGGCGGAACCAGTGAAATCATGGATCACTGCGAACAGCTCTGCGAGGATTACGAGCAGCTCCTGAGCCCTACGATTGAGACGAGTGAAATATCACGGATAAACAGTGCCGGCGGAGCACCGGTAGAAGTATCTGCCGAGACTGCGGAACTGATTCGAGACGGTATCCGGTACGGAGAGCTGTCCGATGGGAAATTTGATATCACAATTGCTTCCGCCAGCAATCTGTGGAACTTTACCGACAATCCGGACAAAATCATTCCGGACGCCGATGCCCTGGCCGAAGCTGTCACGCATGTAGATTATCGCAGTGTTCAGGTTGACGGAAACACGGTAACTCTGACAGATCCGCAGGCGAAGATTGATCTCGGAGGAATCGCGAAAGGGTATATTGCGGATAAAATGAAAGAGTACCTGAAAAGCCAGGGGATCGAACATGCTCTGATCAATCTGGGCGGCAACATGCTCGCGCTTGGCAGCAGATATGATGGCACACCCTTTCGGATCGGTCTGCAGAAGCCCTTCGCACAGAGCGGCACTGTTCTGGGAAGTCTGTCTGTCACCGACTGCTCCGTAGTTACATCCGGAAATTATGAACGGTATTTTGAAAAAGACGGGGTCGTCTACCACCATATTCTCGATCCGGACACCGGATATCCGGTAGAAAACGGCCTGGATCAGGTTTCAATTATTTCCGATCTGTCTGTAGACGGTGATGCTCTGAGCACAACCTGTTTCGTTCTGGGTCTGGACAAAGGACTGGAGCTTATCGAAAGCCTGGATGGGATCGAGGCTGTGTTCGTCACTTCTGACGGTGAGGTTTTCACCAGCAGTGATGAGATTCAATGATCTCTTCAAACGGAATAAAACGGAATAACGAAGGGAACTGCGGAATAAAAGCAGAATCTACTCTTCTATTCCGCAGTTCCCGGATGATTCCCCAACACTAAAGAAGAATCAGAAACTCTGGATTTTTGTTATAATTTTTCTTGGACATTTTTCTGCGCATAAACCACAGTTCGTACACTTCTCTGCATCAATATGAGCCAGGAAGTTATTTACCGTAATGGCTCCTGCTTCACAGTTTTTCTCGCAGAGGCGGCAGCCGATACATCCAACCTGGCAGACTTCCATAAGTGCCTTTCCTTTTTCGTTGGAGTTGCACTGTACGAATGTTCCCTGCTTATAAGGGATCAGCTCGATGAGGTGTTTCGGACACGCTGCCACACATTTTCCACAGGCTTTGCAGGCTTCGCGGTCTACAACTGCGATTCCGTCTACAATATGGATTGCATCGAACGGACAGGCTTTTACGCAGCTGCCGTACCCGAGACATCCGAAAGCGCAGCCTTTTGCTCCGCCATCCTGCATCTGGCTTGCCATCACGCAGTCTTTGATGCCTGTATATTCATATTCTGTTTTCGCTTTTTCACATGTTCCGCCGCATTTTACGAAAGCGACCATCCGCTCCTGCGCGGAGGCGTCCACACCCATGATCTTTCCGATTTTTTCAGCTACAGGAGCGCCTCCTACAGGACAGCCCCCCACTTCCGCTTCCCCTGCTACAATTGCTGCGGCAAGTCCGGAACAACCTGCATATCCACATCCTCCGCAGTTATTTCCCGGGAGAACTTCAAGAATCGCGTCTTCTCTTTCATCTGTCTCGACGGCAAATTTTTTTCCGGAAATACCGAGGAAGACGCCGATAAACAGTCCGGTGCCGCCGACGATTACGGCTGCTAAAATTATTGCTGTTATATTCATACCATCATTCCTCCTAAATCAATCCTGAAAAGCCGAAGAACGCGATTGCCATAAGACCGGCTGTCACAAGGACAATCGGCGTTCCCTGAAAAGATTCCGGCACATCGTTATTCTCGATTTTCTCACGTATTCCGGCCATGAGAACAATTGAAACAAGGAATCCTGCGGCAGTCGCAAATCCATTGACAACTCCGGTCAGTATTCCGTATCCGTTCTCTACGTTTGTAAGAGCCACACCGAGTACGGCACAGTTCGTTGTAATCAGCGGCAGATATACGCCCAGTGCATTATAAAGCGGAGGCATGGATTTCTTTAAAAACATCTCAACAAACTGAACAAGAGCGGCGATTACAAGAATGAATACGATGGTATTCAGGTATTCCAGCTCTCCGCCCAGAATGTTCGGATTGCCGAGAATATATTTGTAGATCAGTCCTGTTACAAAAGAAGCAATTGTGATGACAAATACAACTGCACCGCCCATTCCGGCTGCCGTCTTGACATTTTTGGACACGCCCAGGAACGGACAGATTCCGAGGAACTGGCTCAGTACAACGTTATTTACAAATGCTGATCCGACAGCGATCAATAATAATTCCTGCATTTATGCCCCCTCCTGTTCTTTCTTGTTTTCTGTATTTTCCGGCTGGATCAGATGTCCGCCGCAGATATTTTTGCTTGCGCAGGAAGCACATCCGGCTCCGCATCCTGCCTGTGCCGGCACTTCTTTTCCTTTCTTCGCCAGGTTTCTCTTCACTTTATTCTGGAGTGCTACAAGGCAGGCCAGTACGAAAAAGGCACCCGGTGCAAGTACAAAGATCGTAAACGGTTCGTAAGAATCCGGCATAACCTGGAATCCGAAGATCTGTCCGGCACCGATCAGCTCTCTTACAATACCGATGGAAGTAAGTCCGACCGTAAATCCAAGTCCCATTCCGATTCCGTCGAAGATAGATGGAATCACCGGATTTTTGGATGCATAGCTCTCAGCTCTTCCAAGAATAATACAGTTTACAACGATCAGCGGAATATAGAGTCCGAGGCTGTCATACAGGCTTGGAACAAATCCTTCAAGAAGGAAATCCACAATCGTTACGAATGAGGCAACAACTACGATAAACGCAGGCATTCTGACTGAATCCGGAATGATCTTCCTGAGCATGGAAATCAGCATGTTTGACATTACCAGAACGGCTGTTGTGGAGAGTCCCATTCCGATTCCGTTAATGGCGGATGTGGTTACCGCAAGTGTCGGACACATACCGAGCATGAGAACAAAAGTCGGGTTCTCTTTTACAAGTCCGTTAAAAATTCGTTCCGTACATTTATTCATTGACTCCGCCTCCTAACTCATTCTGAAAATATACAAGAGCGGAATCAACCGCATTGGTAACGGCGTTTGTTGTGATTGTTGCGCCGCTGATTGCGTCGATCTTGTCGTCTCCTTCTTCCCCGCTCTTTGTGTAGGAGAATTTCTCTACTTTTTTGTCCTTGAACTGATCCTTGAATTCCGCTTCATCGGCTTTCATTCCAAGACCTGCTGTCTCGCTGATGGAAAGCATTTCGACTCCTTTTACCGTTCCGTCAGAGGCAATTCCAACGGAGAGTTCCAGCTCGCCGTCATATGCTTCGCTTGACGTAACATTGACAACATATCCTGTCAGTTCGCCTGAGGCATCAAGACCTTCTACTACTTCTGTGATTTCATCGGAGGAATATCCGTTTTCCTCAAGAAGAGCAGCCGCACTGTCCGCATCGAAATCTTCCAGCTCTTTGAACTCGGAAGCATCAGAAAGAACGGCGCGGTAAGCTTCCTGCTTTGTGTTCTCCTGAGCAGCCGCGATCGGCTCCTTCGTGATTCCGTACACGATACCAAGGAGAAGACCTGACACAACGGTAATTACGGTAAGAATTAATGTGTTTTTTATGATTTTATTCATTATTTCTCCCCTCCTTTACCAAACGGTTTCGGAAGAGTAATCTTCTCGATCAGCGGAACCAGCAGATTACTGATAATGATTGCGTAGGAAACTCCTTCCGCTGAACCGCCGAACAGACGGAACAGACCGGTCAGCAGCCCCATACAGATACCATAGAGAATCTTTCCGCCGGATGTAATCGGTGAGGTGACATAATCTGTTGCCATGAACCATGCGCCGAGCATCAGTCCGCCTCCGCACAGATGAGCGGTTATGTACTGCGGATCAAGTCCATGTCCTCCGAAAATAACAATAAATACAACAAATGAAATCAGGTAAGATCCCGGGATTCTCAGATCAATTACACCCATGAGAATCAGGAACATGGCTCCGATCATGATCGCGATCACGGAAGTCTCACCGATAGTACCTCTGATGTTACCGATCAGCATATTCATTGTGTTGACTGCTTCTCCCGCTTTAAGATCAGCAAGCGGTGTCGGTCCGGTCACGCCATCATATACGAAATATGTCATCTGTCCGGTAAAGCAGATCAGAAGGAAACATCTGGCTGCGAGCGCCGGGTTCATAAAGTTCTGGCCCAGGCCTCCGAAGAGCTGTTTTACCACGACAATCGCAAATACAGCGCCTACAACGCCCATCCACCACGGCAGTGTGGGCGGCAGGTTGAGTGCCAGCAGAAGCCCGGTAACCACAGCGCTGAAATCATTGACAGTCACCGGTTTATGCATCAGTTTTTCGTAGATATATTCAGATAAAACCGCCGCAGCCGTTGTTACCACAACAAGAATCCAGGCATTTTCGTGACGGAAGTTCCAGATTCCGAAAATGGTGGCCGGAAGCAGGGCGATCACGACCAGAAGCATGATATTGCTGCTTTTTATCTTATCCCGGATGTGCGGCGAAGAAGATACTTTATAATTCTCATTCAATGTTCTTTCACCTCTCTCACTTTTTCCTCTTGTTTGCAAGCGCCGTCTTTCGCATGGAGCCGATAGCCTGCTTCAGCGGCCGCTTTGCGGGACATACATAGCTGCATGAACCGCATTCCACACATTCCAGACCGTTCATTGCAACGAATTTTTCTTCATCATGACGCTGCGCGTAATCCGCCAGTCTGGAAGGAATAATCCGGCTTGGACAGACTTCCACGCATCTGCCGCAGTTAATGCATGCGGTCTCCTGGCTTCTTGATACAACATCTTTCCTGAATGCAAGTATGGATGATGATGTCTTTGTTACCGGGGCATCCAGTGAAACCATGGCAAATCCCATCATCGGACCTCCGGAAATCAGTTTTTCCGGTTCGGCTGAAAATCCGCCGGCAGCTTCGATCAGATCTCTGTGGTTTGTACCCAGAAGCACACGGAAATTCCCGGGCGTATTCACCGCATCTCCACTCACTGTAACAACGCGCTCAGTCAGCGGCTTTCCGTTAATGACCGCGTTGTGTACCGCGATCATTGTCTCCACATTGTCAACAATGCAGCCGGCGTCTGCCGGAAGCATGGCAGAATTGATCGCGCGTTTTGTAACTGCATAAATAAGCTGACGCTCAGCTCCCTGAGGATATTTTGTCTGCAGAAGTCTGACATCCATTCTCGGTTCATCTGCAATAGCTGCGCGAATTTTTTCAGCACAGTCCTTCTTGTTATCCTCCACTGCGAAAAATCCCTTTGCATTCGGGAACAGCGAAAGAATCACTCTCATACCGCTTACCAGCTCATCGGTATTTTCAAGCATTCGCCTGTAATCGGCTGTAATATACGGCTCACACTCCGCGCAGTTTGCGATGATGTAATCGATTTTATCCGGATCCTTCGGGGAAAGCTTCACCCTTGTGGGGAAACCGGCTCCGCCCATTCCTACCACTCCGGCCTTTCCAATACAATCCAGAATTTCCTCTCTGGTCATCTCTTCCAGCGGTTTCACCGGGAAGGCATCCGCCTCCTGATACTCGCCGTCATTTTCAATCACAATACATTCTGTTTTTGTTCCTGCCGGATTGAAGCGCTGTTCCAGTCCCTTTACAGTCCCAGATACCGATGAGTAAACCGGTGCCGAGACAAATCCGCCGGCATCAGCGATCAGCTGCCCCTTTAACACATGATCTCCCTTTTTCACAACAGGGTTTGCAGGTGCCCCGATGTGCTGGGATAAAGGATAAACCATGTCGCCATTTGGCAGAAGCGGTCGGATCGGCTGATCTTTCGAAAAACCCTTTCCATCATCCGGATGGATACCGCCTTTAAATGTCAACAGTCCCATTCTTCTCTTCCTTTCCTCCCTGCATGAATAAACAGCCGTCATTACAACCGCTGTCTCATGCATCATTTTTTATATAATAAATATTATAGTAAAATAAAACTATAAAATCCAGTCAATACAGGATAAAAATTGCATATTTATGCGAACATCTTGTCGAGATTTTAACAAAGAAATCAGCATTTTAGTATAAAAAAGAATTGATAAATCGTAGAAATTTGGGCAGATTTGAACCTGTTTACAGCAAAAACCGGGACAGAATAATCTGTCCCGGTGAAAATTACATATCTGTCAGCCGAGAGCCGAAGAGGATTATTCCTCTTCTGTCTCTTCAGCAGCCTCTTCTGTATGTTCCGGCTCCAGAGCTTTCATGCTCAGGCTGATTTTCTTTTCCGCCTCGTTGAGGTCAACGATTTTTGCTGTAATCTCCTGACCGATTGAAAGAATATCAGACGGTTTATCCACGTGTGCACGTGAAATCTGAGATACGTGAAGCAGCGCATCAACTCCCGGTGCAAGTTCAACAAATGCGCCGAAATCTGTCATACGTGCAACTTTGCCTGTGATCACTTTTCCTACTGCAAAATCTTCCGCAGCGTTTGCCCACGGATTTGTCTCCGGGAATTTCAGGCTGAGAGCAATCTTTGTGTCATGAATATCTTTTACAAGTACTGTCAGCTTGTCGCCCACATGGAACAGTTTCTTCGGATTGTCAACTCTGCCCCATGACATCTCGGAAATGTGAAGAAGTCCATCCACTCCGCCAAGATCAACAAATGCGCCGAAATCTGTTACGTTTTTAACAGTTCCCTCAATTCTGTCGCCGATCTGAAGTCTCGCGAACAGCTCTTTCTGTTTCTCCGCACGCTCTGCAACAAGAAGCTGTCTTCTGTCACCGATCACACGGTTTCTTCTCGGATTGAATTCGCTGATTACAAATTCAATTTCCTTGCCTTCATATTTGCTGAGATCTTTCTCGTAGGAGTCAGAT
>CALWBC010000239.1 GCA_944375755.1 uncultured Mediterraneibacter sp.
ATGACCCTGACGGTCCGTCTGAAAGATGAGGTAAACGGCCTTGTCCTGGAGCTTGATTACACCATATTTGACCGGCATGCTGCCATTGCAAGAAGCTCCCGTTTTATCAATGAAGGACCGTATGACCTGCATCTGACATCCGCCATGAGTCTGTGCCTGGATCTTCCGGACTGTGATTACGACTGGATCCAGTTCTCCGGGGCGTGGGCCAGAGAGCGGACTCCGAAAATCCGCCGTCTGGAACAGGGGATTCAGTCCATCGGCAGTATAAGAGGGAATTCGTCCCATAATCACAATCCGTTTCTTATTCTGAAGCGGCCGTCAGCGGATGAATTTCAGGGAGAAGCCATTGGTTTCAGCCTTATCTACAGCGGAAATTTTCTCGCTCAGGCGGAAGTTGACACCTGGGATACGACCCGGGTGCTCATGGGAATTCATCCTTCCTGCTTTGACTGGAAGCTGGAGCCGGGAGAATCCTTCCAGACACCGGAGGCAGTGATCTCTTATACGGATCAGGGACTCAACGGGCTCAGCCGCAACTTCCATGAACTCTATCGGAGCCGTCTGGCACGAGGGTACTGGCGCGACAGGGAGCGTCCGATTCTGATCAACAACTGGGAGGCAACCTACTTTGATTTTGACGAGGAGAGGATTCTCCGCATCGCTCAGAAGGCAAAGGACTGCGGTGTGGAGCTCTTCGTCCTTGACGACGGCTGGTTCGGCCAGAGAAATTCCGACCACGCGGGACTCGGCGACTGGGTGGTAAACAGAGGCAAACTCCCGGCAGGAATTACCGGACTTGCGGATAAGATCGAAGAAATGGGGATGCAGTTTGGTCTCTGGTTTGAGCCGGAGATGGTCAACGAAGATTCGGATCTCTACCGGGCTCATCCGGACTGGATCATACATACACCGGGAAGGAATCCCTCCTATGGAAGACATCAGTTTGTCCTTGATTTTTCAAGAAAAGAAGTGGTGGACCACATCTGCGGCATGATGGAAAAGATCCTGTCCGAAGCGAAAATCTCCTATGTAAAATGGGATATGAACCGCTGTATTACCGAGTGTTATTCAGCCGCGCTGCCTGCGGACCGTCAGGGAGAGGTATATCACAAATATATTCTCGGAGTTTATGATCTTTACGACAGACTGACTGCACGTTTCCCGAAAGTACTGTTCGAATCCTGCGCAAGCGGAGGCGGACGCTTTGACCCGGGGCTTCTCTACTATGCTCCGCAGGGGTGGACCAGTGACAATACAGACGCAGTGGAACGTCTGAAAATTCAGTATGGAACTTCCTACTGTTATCCGATCAGCAGCATGGGCAGCCATGTATCGGTCAGCCCCAACCATCAGCTGAACAGAAGTACCCCGCTTCACACGAGGGCAAACGTAGCTTATTTCGGAACATTCGGCTATGAGCTTGATCTGAACAGGCTGACCGGTCAGGAGCAGGAAGAAGTACGCGCACAGATCCGGTTTATGAAAAAATACCGTCGCCTGATCCAGTTCGGAATCTTTTACCGGCTCCAGAGTCCGTTCGAAGGTAATATCGCTTCCTGGATGGTAGTAAGTGAGGACCGCAGAGAAGCAATCGTAGGATGGTACCGCATCTTAAACGGTGTGAATATGCCGTACACAAGAACCAGACTGAAGGGACTGCTGCCGGATGCCGAATACAGGATTGAGGGAGACCGTAATACCCATTATGGCGATGAACTGATGAATTACGGACTGATTACCTCCGACTTCTCCGCCGGTTCCGCCTCAGCAGATGACGTTATCGGACAGGATTTTGATTCGCGGCTTTATCTGTTAAAGGCAGTAAATAATAATCACTGAAAAAGCAAGCTGCTATGATTTACCAGTTTAAAAGAACGGATCCTCCATATACTAACATCGTAACAAAGACGCAGGCAGACAGATGTATGATAACCGGCTGCATGGAAAAGCGGCAGATTATACATACAGATGCAGCCGGCAGACCTGTTACACAAAACAAAGGAAAGTAACAGAAAGTTACGAAAATGCAAAAGGAGGAAATTGATCATGGCAAGTCGTTCATCTAACAGAGCAGCAGTGCCTGAGGCAAAGGGCGCTCTGGACAAATTCAAGTACGAAGTAGCCAACGAACTGGGGGTACCGTTATCTGACGGTTACAACGGCGACCTTACTTCCAAACAGAATGGATCTGTGGGCGGATATATGGTCAAGAAAATGATCGAACAGCAGGAAAAACAGATGGCAGGCAAATAAGCAGGCTGTCAAAAGCTTCGGAAAAAGCACCCGGGATTGACCTGGGTGCTTTTTTCTGATAAAATTTGATAACGGTTCCATCTTGTATTCACAGGATGGAATATTCAGCAAATCGGACAACGAAAAGAGGTGGCAGAACATGAGAGTAATTGCCGGAAGTGCGAGAAGTCTTCGCCTTAAGACTCTGGACGGGCTGGACACCAGACCGACCACGGACCGGATCAAGGAGACACTTTTTAATATCATCGGACCGTCGATGTACGACTGCATCTTTCTGGATCTCTTCAGCGGGAGCGGAGGTATCGGGATCGAGGCACTCAGCCGCGGTGCCAGAGAAGCCATATTCGTGGAAAACAATCCAAAGGCAATGGCATGTATCAGAGAGAATCTGAAGTTCACAAGGCTGGAACACAAGGCAGCGACGATGACAATGGATGTCATGAACGCGCTCTATAATCTGGAAGGCGATAAAGTATTTGACTTCATTTTCATGGATCCGCCCTATGACCGCGGACTGGAGAGAAAGGTGCTGGAATACCTGTCCGGTTCCGAGCTCGTCTATGAGGATACAGTGATCATTGTCGAGGCGTCAAAGGAGACGGATTTCTCCTACATTGAAGATCTCGGCTTCTCCCTGGTGCGGGAAAAAGTATATAAGACCAACAAACATGTGTTTATAGAAAAGGCCGGAAAGGAAGAAATATGTTAAGAGCAATTTATCCGGGCAGCTTTGATCCGGTTACATACGGGCACATCGATATCATTCAGCGATCCTGTAAAATCGTGGATGAACTGATTGTCGGAGTATTGAATAATAAAGCGAAAATGCCGTTGTTTTCTGTGGAAGAACGTGTTAAAATGTTAAAGGAAGTGACAAAAGATCTCGAAAATGTCCGAATCATTCCATTTGACGGACTTCTTGTTGACTTTGCGTCAAAGATGGACGCAGGACTTGTGATCCGGGGACTGAGGGCGATCACGGATTTCGAGTACGAGCTTCAGATGTCACAGACAAATCATAAACTGGAACCAAATGTGGAGACCATGTTTTTGACAACCAGTATTGAATATTCGTAGTTGAGCTCCGCGGCCGTGAGGGAGAGCGCTGCTTTTGGGGGAGATCTTACACAGTTTGTGCCGGAAGCAGTTGCGGTGGAACTCAGGAAGAAGATGAATACAGAAGGAGAGTGTAACAATGAGCAGCCGTATTGAGCAGATTATCGAAGAAATCGAAGAGTACATCGACCGGGATTGTAAATACCAGCCGCTGTCCACTACAAAGATCATTGTAAATAAGGAGCATCTGGATGAGCTCTTGAGAGAGCTCCGCATGAAGACTCCCGATGAAATCAAGCGTTATCAGAAGATTATCGCGAACAGAGATGCCATCCTTGCAGACGCAAAGGCCAAGGCAGACGCAATGATTGAGGAAGCGCAGGTTCAGACAACAGAGCTTGTCAGTGAACACGAGATCATGCAGCAGGCTTATGCTCAGGCAAATGAGATTGTAACACAGGCAACCGCTCAGGCTCAGGAGATTGTTAATAATGCCACGGCAGACGCAAACGCGATCCGGATCGGCGCGATCCAGTACACGGATGATCTGCTTGCAAACGCGGAGAGCATTATCGGTCACACACTTGACAGCTATACGACCAAATATGACGGGCTGATCAATTCTCTTCAGGAGTGCTACGATACGGTAAGATCCAACCGTGCGGAACTGGAGATTCCCGAGGATGATACGGACGGGTATTCCTCCTCTGACGAAAACGCGTAACACCAGACTCTTCAGAGTCCATACAGTTTTATTTTCATATAGAGAAAAGCAATCAGACTGGCTGCCGCTGCGGCAGTCAGTTTTTGTATGGCATAAGGCAGAATGGACAGACGTGTGCCCTGAAGCATGCAATCTGTCTGCGCTACAGAGCACAGGCCGCCAAAGGCTGTCAGTCCCATCACAAGCGGATAGGAGATGAGCGTTTCCCTGATCCTGCTGTGGATCAGAAGAATTCCATTTGTAACTTCCAGGAGCGGTGCAGCGAACAGAAGAACCGGAAGTTCTTCCGCCGCCTTTTCCATGAGCGCAATGATGATCGAAAAGAAAATGATATAGCCGCCGACCTTTACGATCGATTCAAAGGCATCCATCATGCATCGATCGAACATCCCGGTTTCCCGGTTTCCGTCTTTTCGGTTTCCGGCCCCGCTGACTTCCGGGAAACCGGTCTCATTTTTGAGATAAAGCCTTCGAAACAGAAAGCTCAGCAGCACCGGAACTCCCAGAAGAATGAGCAGCGTGGAAATCAGAAGCTCCTGCTGTCCGAAAGTCTTCCATACAATAAAATTCATAATAAACACCGGACTTGTATTATTGCAGAACGAAAGAAGATACTTTCCTTCCCGCGGGGTGATTTTTCCTTTTCTCAGCAGGTCCGCCGTAACTTTCGCTCCCATGGGATAGCCGCAGAGGAACCCTGCAATCACGGCGTAGGAGCCACCGGAGGACGTACCGAAAAGCCGCGCAAATCCTTTTCCGATTACCCTTGCAATCAAATCGGTTCCACCGCTCTCAATGAGCAGATTGGAGATCAGCATAAAAGGAAACAATGTGGGAACAATCACCTGAAACCATAACAGGAGACCGTCCGCTGCCCCGTCGAAAACCTCACGCGGAGAGAGAAGCATTAAAATAAACACCGCAATGACCGAGCTTCCCGTCAATATCTGTTTCACCCATCCCCCTCCCTTCTTTTGCAGACTGAAATCCATGAAATATATGACCGGTTACTCTACTTATATGTACGGCGAATGTTCTTTATGAAAAACTCATATAGTAAAAGAAAAAAGGGGATTATTCTTGAAAAAGCTTCCCGGCTTCTGTGTGATTTTATTTCTTCTTGTACTTTTTTCCGCTCTTATGTTTCCAAAGCTGGACTATATAAGCGAACTCGGACGTCTGACAGAAGACACTCCTCTCTCATCATTGTTCCGGCAGCAGACAGTGGATCCTGACACTCTGGAATATCTGCGCTCGCTGGATGATCCGGGAGAATACCTCGCCGTCTACTGGCTGGAAAACGGGTTCGGGACGGAGCAGATTCATGACACCCCCGGACAGATTGAATCCAGGCGCAGACGCTGGGAACGTCTGGATGGCTGGGCTTCCTATCTGCGGGCATGTCAGGCGGTGTGGAACGATCTGGTCTGTTTTCCGGTTGCCGCCCTGTCAGAACCGGATCCGGGAGTCACATTTGAAAATTCCTGGATGTTTGAACGCACATATGGGAATGACCGGCTTCATGAAGGAA
>CALWBC010000240.1 GCA_944375755.1 uncultured Mediterraneibacter sp.
AGTTATCTACAAAAAAGCCGGATTTACCCACGAAAAAATGCTTTTTAACCGCTTGATAAGATGATATATTAGTGGGGTAAGGAAAGCGGATCACTTTTCATCCGCTTTCCGTTTTACACTCCGCGCACTTTTTGCGGGGAGCTGAACTGACGAAAGATACGAATGGCAAACTAAGAAAGTGGGACGAATTAATTATGAAAACTTTAACTCTTAAAAACAGATTTCAGGCGAACGCAACTCTCCTGCCGAATGATTTTATTGATAATTATATGATCGACGCAAACGGTGAATTTGTAAAAGTATATCTTTTCCTCCTTCGGCATCTGGACGATCCGTGTTCGTCCCTTACGCTTTCAACAATTGCGGATTGTCTGAACAACACGGAGAAAGATATCCTGAGAGCGTTCCGCTACTGGGAGTCTGTGGGCCTTCTCAGGCTGGAGCGGGATCAGGACGACCGGATCACCGGCCTCGAACTGCTCCGCACGGCAAAATCCCAGAAGGAAAACAATACGGCGGCCGCGTCCTGTCCGGCATTCCCGGCTCCGCCGGCCCCGGAAGAGGTGTCCGTTCCGGAAACGGAAGCTGCCTCCGAGCCCCGTCCTGTAGCAAAGGCGGTTCCGATCGACGCTTTCCGCGCCCAGAAGGAGATCAAATCTCTCCTCTTTATCGCGGAGCAGTATCTCGGCAAGACGCTGACTCATACCGAGATGGAGACGATCACTTATTTTTATGATACGCTGCACATGTCAGCGGATCTCATTGAATATCTGCTTGAGACCTGTGTTGAAAACGGTCACAAAAGCATGCATTACATACAGAAGGTTGCCTTCTCCTGGGTGGAAGAAGGCATACAGACTGTTTCCCAGGCAAAGGAAAAATCAGCAGTCTATAACAAAAACTGCTATACCGTGCTCAACGCGTTTGGCATCAAGAACCGCGGTCCTGCCACATCAGAGCTGGCTTATATCCGGAAATGGGCGGAAGAATACGGATTTGCCCCGGATATTCTTGAAGAGGCATGTCGGAGAACCATCTCCGCCACACATCAGCCCAGTTTTGAATACGCGGACTCCATCCTGACCAAATGGCATGAAAACCATATCCGGCATCTGAAAGACATCATCACTCTGGATGAAGCATACCGCAGAGAACACACTTCTTCCAGAACTTCCGGGAAGGCAAAATCCGTCACCAGGAACCTGAATAATTTCGAGCGCCGTAGCTATGATATGGACTCTCTGGAGGAACAGTTATTAAACAGTAATTAGAAGGAGCACATCCATGGCACTGAAGAATTCACAATACTAGGCAATCATGCGGGAATATGAGCGGATCCGGATGAAAAACCACGATCTGCAGAACGCCCGGTATGAGGAAGTATACAGGAAACTTCCTGAATTTAAGTCACTGGATGAATCTATCTCCATCCTGTCCGTACAATATGGCAAAAAACTTCTGAACGGGGACGAACACGCCCTCACCTCTTTAAAAGAGGAACTGGAAATCTTGCGAAGCAGCAAGAAAAGCCTCCTCGTATCCGCCGGATTTCCGGAGGACTATCTGGAACCTGTCTATGACTGTCCGGACTGTAAGGATACGGGATACATCGGGAATCAGAAATGCCACTGCTTTAAGAAAGCTGTTATCAAACTGCTCTATGAACAGTCCAACATTAAAGAATTCCCGTCAGAGGCATCTTTTGACAATTTCAGTCTTGATTTTTATTCAGCTACACATTATGATAAAACAACCGGGCGCAGTGCCCGGGCGATGATGGAGGAGACGCTGAAGTGCTGTCACCGGTTTATTGACACGTTCGGAGAAGAATTTCAGAATCTGTTCTTCTACGGAAGCGTGGGGGTGGGTAAAACCTTTCTCTCCACCTGCATAGCCAGAGAGATCATGAACCGTGAGTACTCCGTGCTCTACTTCTCAGCGCCGCAGCTGTTTAACGCGCTTGCCCAGACAAAGTTTGACCGGAAAGACATCGACGCCCAGAACATGGGCGAGTATATTTTCAACTGTGACCTTCTGATCATTGACGATCTGGGAACCGAATATACAAACGCGTTCATTGCCGCACAGTTTTTTACCTGTCTCAATGAACGTCTGCTGCACAGGAAATCAACGATTATCTCCACGAACCTGTCTCTGGAATCCATCGCCGATCTCTACACGGAGAGGGCATTTTCCCGGATTACAAGTAGCTTCATACTTCTCAAGATAATCGGTGATGATATACGTATCAAGAAAAAGTTAAAACACAGGGAGGAACACTGATGTTACGTCGAACAGAACGAATCTTAGAAAACATTCCGGTAGGAAGTCTTGGACTGATCTCACTGGAAGGATGTGAAGAACTCGGAAAAAAAGTAGATGATTATCTTGTCCAATGGCGTCATGAAAGCGCAAATGATTACCGGGATGATATCGCATTCTCCGGTTATGAAAAGGATACCTATCTGATCAACGCACGCGTTCCGCGTTTCGGTTCCGGCGAAGCCAAAGGAATCCTCGGGGAATCTGTCAGAGGCAAGGATCTGTATCTGATGGTTGATGTCTGCAACTACAGTGTGACTTACTCCCTTACCGGCCAGACAAACCACATGTCTCCGGACGACCACTTCCAGAACCTGAAGAGAATTATCGCTGCTATCGGGGGAAAGGGCAGACGTCTCAACGTTATCATGCCATTCCTCTATGAGAGCCGCCAGCACAAGAGAAACTCCAGGGAGTCTCTCGACTGCGCACTTGCGCTTCAGGAACTGGTTCGCATGGGAGTGGAAAACATTATCACTTTTGACGCTCATGATCCGCGGGTACAGAACGCGATCCCGCTGAGCGGATTCGAGACAGTTTCGCCGACCTATCAGTTTATCAAGGGTCTGCTGCGCACAGTCAAGGATCTGAAGATCGACAGTGAACACATGATGGCGATCAGCCCGGACGAGGGCGGTACAAACCGCGCGGTTTATCTCGCGAACGTACTTGGCCTTGATATGGGTATGTTCTATAAGAGACGTGATTACACACGTATTGTCAACGGACGCAATCCGATTGTCGCACATGAATTCCTCGGAAGCTCTGTGGAAGGCAAGGATGTAATCATCATTGACGATATGATTTCCTCCGGAGACAGCATTATCGATGTCGCGACAGAATTAAAGCGCAGAAAAGCAAAGAGAATCTATGCTGCCGCAACATTCGGACTGTTTACCAACGGACTGGAAAAATTCGACAAGGCATATGATGAGGGAATCATCAACGGTATCCTGACCACCAACCTGATCTATCAGACACCGGAGCTTCTGTCCAAACCATACTATATCAACTGTGATATGAGCAAATACATCGCGCTCATCATAGACACTCTGAATCACGACGGCTCAATCAGCTCGATTCTGAGCCCGAATGAGCGTATACAGAATGTGATCCGCAAATACAAAAACGGAGAGCCGGTTTAATCCGGCTCTTTTTCTTGTACATTTACTGACAGATTTTACTATATAACTGATATGAAAACACTGCTATGAAAAAGAAGAGAATTACCGAGACACTTTTTACCCTTTTCATGCTGGCGGCCGCCACTACCATTTCTTTTGCCTTTTTCTATCTGGGCAATAAGAATGTGGCAAACATCACCGTCACCTATACGCTTGCGCTGATTCTGACAGCGCTGTATACAACCGGATACCTGTACGGAATCCTGTCCGCGCTCTACTATGTGATCGCCGTGAACTATTTTTTCTCATATCCATATTTTGGATTTAATTTTTCCATGGACGGATATCCGGTAACCTTTATCGGGATGCTCGCCATCTCACTGATCACAAGCACAACAACCACAGCTCTGAAGAAGCAGAGAAACGCGTTTGCCGAGCGTGAAAAAGCCCTGATGGAAGCTGACAAGGAAAAGCTTCGGGCCAATCTTCTGCGCGCCGTCTCCCACGATCTGCGCACACCGCTCACCAGCATTATCGGTTCCTCTTCCTCCTATCTGGAGAACTATCAGGAACTGAGTGAAACCGAGCGCACGGAACTGGTTGCAAATATCGGAGAAGATGCCCAGTGGCTGCTCAATATGGTGGAAAATCTGCTGACCGTGACACGCATCAAAGACGATGACACCAACAAGGTGAAAAAGTCGCCTGAAGTGGTGGAGGAAGTCGTATCCGAGGCGATTCAGAGACTGAAAAAACGGATTCCCGACATACGGATTAACGTCAGCATGCCGAATAACTTTCTGCTTCTCTCCATGGATCCGACTCTGATTGAGCAGGTACTCATCAACCTCCTGGAAAATGCCTATATTCATTCCGGGAGCACAGAGCCAATCGATCTGATCATCCGTGAGGAACCCACGCAGATCACTTTCTGTGTACGGGATTACGGCCGGGGAATCGACGAGAAAAAGCTTCCCTATATCTTTGAGGGACAGCAGACCGCCTCCGACTCTTCCGACAGCCATCGCGGAATCGGAATCGGCCTGTCGATCTGCAAAACAATTATCCGGGCTCATGGGGGAGAGATCACCGCGTCCAACCACGGGCACGGCGCGGAGTTCATATTCACTCTTCCAAAAGAAAAGGAGGAAACAGACAATGCCTAAATTCTCAGTATTGATAATCGAAGATGAAAAAAACATACAGACTTTTATGGGAAAGGTGCTGAAACGGCATGATTACCGGGTACTCAGCGCAGATACGGGCGCACAGGGACTCGAATTGATCCGCTCCCAGTGTCCGGACATCATTCTTCTGGATCTGGGGCTGCCGGATATGAACGGGGATGACATTATCCGGGAAGTCCGCACCTGGACGAGCACTCCGATCATCGTTATCTCCGCCCGCACAGCGGAGCGTGAAAAGGT
>CALWBC010000241.1 GCA_944375755.1 uncultured Mediterraneibacter sp.
GAACGGGCGGGATATATCGCATTCTTCCGGCGGGAAAAGAAAAGATCAGAAGGGTAGTGACATATTTGAAAAATCCAGTCCGCATCGGAAAAGGGAAATGCTTTACATAGAACAGGGCAGACATTATAATGAGATAGAAAAACGCAGATTTCCGGAGAGACAAACGATGTCATTTACATTCGCCACTACTGTTTTTATGAATATTCCGCTGACTCTGTCAGAGTACTTCTGCTGCATTGTTCTGACATATGCTCTGATGCACAGAAAGCCCGGGATAAAGCCCGCTGCAGTTATGCTGATCCCATACTGCTTTGTGCTGATTGTCCCGGGCTCTGTTTTTTTCGTGCGGGGTTTGCTTGGAGATCTGGGGATCCAGCTGGCGACGATTTATATCGAAGCGGCGGGGTGGATGCTCGTGCTGAAGGCCGTATACCGTGAGTCATGGAAAAACGCGGCAGTGACAGGCGCGGTTGTTGTGTTTTTGTATCGTGTGCTTGGAGGATTGACCGGATTTTTCCTGAGCGGCAATTATGATTTGTCAGTTCCCGGGGATCTGGCGATGTATATGGCAGAGCAGTGCGTCGGCATTGCTCTGATCGTCTGCATCGCGGCATGGTTTATCGCAAAGAACCATCTGTATGAAGAGTATACGGAGTTTATTTACGGAGACGGGGAAAACAGGCTGTGGAAGATTTTCTTTGTCCTGCTCCCGGCAGTCAGAATCGCGGCGGTAGAGCTTGTAAATGAGAAGCTGATACTCAACAACAATAACCCGATGATTGACTTGTTCCTTGTTCTTCTCGTATACGGAGTGGTCGGCTACGCGTTCCGGTGCAGTCTGCAGAACAGGCAAATCCGGGAGCAGCAGACAAGTTTAAGGCAGCAGGAGCTCTATATCAAAAATCTGGAAAGTGTCCAGAGAGATGTGCGCATCTTCCGGCATGATTTTAAAAACCGGATGGCAGGCGCGAGACTTTACGCGGACGAGGGAGATCTGCAGGCCGTACAGGAGTTTATCACCGAAGTGACGGGAGAGTTTGAGCAGAAGGTGGGAGAAAAGATCTTCCAGATCACTCAGCTCGGAAACATACAGGTCACAGAATTAAAAGGACTTCTCGCTGTGAAGGCGTCCGATATGGAGAAAAGAAAGATCCCCTTCCGGCTGGAGGCGGCTGAACCGGTTACACAGATCGGCATGCCGGCAGGAGAGCTGTGCAGGGCGGTAGGGATCCTTCTGGATAACGCGGCGGAGGAGACAGAGGCGTTTCTCCGTGATGTGAAAAAGGAGAAGGAAAACCGGTCGGAGGAAAGTACCGCAGCAGAACAATGCGCGGTGGAAGACAGGGCAGCAGACCGGAATGCAGGGGGCAGGGAAGCGGCAGACCGGACAGTTTCTGGAGTTACTGCCCTTTTCTGTGCAGGGGATGATGGTCTGAGCATACTCATCCGCAATCCGCTGAGGAGGGAAGTGCCGCTCTCACGCATATGGGAGGACGGTTATTCCACAAAAGGGAGCAACCGGGGCACCGGCCTTGCAAGCCTCCGTCGGATCGTGGAGTCCCATGACAACCTCTTGTCTTTTACATACCAGGAAGAGGGATACTTCGTGCAGGAGCTGAAAATCGGGAAGAGATACACGTAGGAGGAAGATACGATGATTCCGATCTATCTTTGTGATGATGACCCGAACGTGCGCAGAGCGATGCGGGATGAACTGGAGAAGGAGATCCTGATCTCCGGGTATGATATGAAAGTTGTATGCGACGCGGGTACGCCGGATGAACTGCTCAGCGCGGTCAGGGAAAACGGGAAAAGAGGCATCTGTTTTCTGGATGTGGACTTAAAGGATGCGAAATATACCGGGTTTACGCTCGGGCAGGAAGTGAGAAAGGAAGACCCACGGGGGTTTCTGATCTATGTGACTGCATACGGGGAGCTGGCTTTTGAGACATTCCGCTATAAGCTGGAAGCAATGGACTATATTGTAAAGGACGATCCGGCAGAGATGTTCCGGGGAATCCGAAGATGTCTGAAAGTGGCAGCGGAGCGGATGGCGGACGAACGTGAGGAAAACAGGGAATACTTCACAGTGAAATTTATGGATACAGTGCGTCACATTCCCATTGATGAGATCCTCTATTTTGAAACCGGGGCGAAGAGCCACCGGATCATTCTTCACGGCACGAAAGGAACGATGGATTTCACCGGAAGTATCCGGGAGCTGCAGAAGAGCCTGGGCGGACAGTTCCTGCGTGTTCACAGAGCGTATCTTGCCAATGTGCGCCAGATCAGGGAGATTGATATGAGAGAGAAGAAAGTGGTCTTTGCGAACGGGGACGCATGTCTCTTCTCCCGGCAGATAAAAAACAGACTTCTGAGTCTTCAGGGGAATGTCCGTGCGTAGAAGCCTGCATAAGTATACCATTCAGGCACAGAACTGACCGTTTGGGCAGAAATCCTCCATACAAAATGCTGATGTGAGATAATACGGAATCATCAGTTGAAATGGAGGATAAAGATATGGCAAAAGAAACGGAAATACAGGAAATCATCAGGAAAGCAGGGTACGAACCGCTGGAAGACAGATGCATTATTGTCTCTTACGCGCCGGCAAATTTAAGTGACGCGATCGTCAGATTTTTTGTTTTAATTATAGAGTTCTTCGTGCTTCAGATCTGCAGAAATGAAGTCGTGCTCGTTCCCTTCGGAAAGCTTGCGATGGGGCTGAAAAAGGAAGTCACCCTGGCGATTCTGTTTTCAGAAATATGCGATGTAAAGATTGAGGAAGCGGGGCTTAATTATCACCTGACTATCACGACGAAACAGGATGTGATCACCCTTTCCACCCAGCAGAAAGAGCTGAGCGCCTTCAGAAGCTCGGGGATGCTTGGCGGCAGTCTGCTGAGCGGAAACTGGCATCGTGACAATTTGGACGCAACGTTGGCGGATCTGCAGCGGATTCCGGGATGAGATCAGGAGAGTTTGAGGCAGAGTAATGTCCGGCTGTGCAGATGCGGAATTCCGGAGAAACGACACAGAAAAAAAGCAATGATTTTACAGGCGATTTTGCGAGAAATACCTTGCAAAATCGCTTCTTCTATGGTATTATATAAGTCGCTGTTGATGGCAAACGGACACAGTAATCTGTGTGGCCCCGTGGTCAAGCGGTTAAGACATCGCCCTTTCACGGCGGTAACACGGGTTCGATTCCCGTCGGGGTCAGTTATTTGATTTGC
>CALWBC010000242.1 GCA_944375755.1 uncultured Mediterraneibacter sp.
CATTTTCACAAAGATCCACTGGGTCCATTTATAGAACTCCGGGTCTGTTGTGTTCACTTCCATATCCCAGTCATAAAGAGCTGCGATATCGTTGATCTGTTTCTTGATATTTGCCACATTCTCAGCAGTGGATTTCGCCGGGTGGACGCCCATCTTGATGGCATAGTTTTCAGCCGGAAGTCCAAACGCATCCCAGCCCATCGGATGGATGATATAATACCCCTGCTGCAGTTTGTAACGGCTCCACACGTCTGAGATAACATACCCTCTCCAGTGACCTACATGAAGCCCGTTTCCTTACGGATACGGAAACATATCCAGACAGTAATACTTCGGTTTCTTCTTCCCGTTGTCATCCACTTTCGGATTGACCGGGTTCTCTTCCCATTTCTCACGCCATTTTTTCTCGATTGCTCTGTGATTATATACAATCTTTGTACCCATGCGATGATTCCTCTCTTTCACTCGTTTCATAAAGAAAGCCTTTTCACTCTTAACACTCAAGAGACGAAAAGGCTTAATTCCGTGGTACCACTCTTGTTCATCCGTTTTCAAACTTCGGCGGACACTTCCGATCCGTTCCCCTGTCCTGCATCCGGATGCACTCATTCATTCTGTAACGGGAATTCCCGCCTCTGCCTGTCCATGAAACATCATAAGTTCAGCAGAAGGACTCCAAGGCCAGTTCAGAGTTTACGCTGCTGCCTCTCAGCACCCGGCAGCTCTCTGAAAACGATACGCTCCTACTATTCCTCTTCATTGTCTTTGCAATATACTCATTCATTATAGGTAGATCATTAAAATAAGTCAAGAGAAAATTGTAAGCTTCCGCTTTCCTTAAAAAATCAGGCTTCACATCCCTCTGCGGATCTTCGGCTCCCACAACACTGTCTCTCCCTTTTCAAGGCTCTTCTTCACATCTATAATCCTCTGATTGGAAGATCCCCGGAACACCAGCCGGATATCTTTGAGTTTCTCCACAAAGCGTCCGTCCACAAGGACATCCAGCATGGACAGCATTTCGTCCGTATATTCACATCTGGCGCGGCTGTCTCCCCGGAGTTCCTTATCGAAAAGGTAGCCGCTGTAGCACCAGATTGTTTTCTGAGGATACTGTTCCCTCACGTTTTCGATAAGCCTGACCAGCACCTCCTGATTCTGCGGTTCAAAGGGTTCTCCTCCAAGCAGGGAAAGTCCGTTGATGTAATCCGGCTTCAACGCTTCCAGAATCTCTTTTTCCGTATCTTCCGTATACTCACGGCCATAGCAGAAATCCCATGTATCCTGATTAAAGCAGCCCGGGCAGTGGTGGGTGCATCCGGACACGAAAAGAGAGACCCGAACTCCCTCTCCATTCGCGATATCACATTTTTTTATTTCTCCATAATACATTTTCTCACCTCTTGAGCCATTTTCTCTGTTTTTCTGAGAAAAGGACCGCCTTATGTCCCTTACCGGACAGGCGGTCCTTCTTCCTTCGATCTGTTTACAGATGAAGTACACGCTCCTTGATTTCCTGTGTTCTGCCCTGATTCCAGAACTGAGTTCCGATATATCCACATGTACGTCTCGCCACATTCAGCGTATCCTGATTGCGGTTTCCGCAGTGCGGGCACTCCCAGACGAGCTTTCCGTCGTCCGTTGTTACGATCTGAATCTCTCCGTCGTATCCGCACTCCTGGCAGTAATCACTCTTTGTATTCAGCTCCGCGTACATGATATTGTCATAGATAAAACGGATCACCTGAAGCACTGCCGGGATGTTATCCTGCATGTTCGGAACCTCCACATAGCTGATTGCTCCGCCTGTGGACAATGCCTGGAACTGAGACTCAAATTTCAGCTTGGCAAACGCATCAATCTCTTCTGTCACGTTTACGTGATAACTGTTGGTGATATAGCTCTTATCCGTCACTCCCGGCACAATACCGAATCTCTTCTGAAGGCATTTCGCGAACTTGTATGTGGTACTCTCAATCGGAGAACCGTAGATACTGAATCCGATATTTGTCTCCTCTTTCCATTTGTCACACGCTTCGTTCATATGTTTCATGACATCAAGCGCGAAGGGAGTCGCCTCCGGATCCGTATGTGACTTTCCAGTCATGTATTTCACACACTCGTACAGACCCGCATATCCCAGGGAGATGGTGGAATATCCGCCGTAGAGCAGTTTGTCGATGGTCTCGCCTTTTTTCAGACGGGCAAGCGCTCCGAACTGCCAGAGGATCGGCGCCGCATCGGATAATGTTCCTTTCAGCCTGTTATGCCTGCACATCAGCGCCCGGTAGCAGAGATCCAGTCTGTCGTCAAAGATCTTCCAGAACTTCTCCATATCTCCGCCGGAGGACAGCGCCACATCCACAAGATTAATCGTAACAACACCCTGGTTAAAACGTCCGTAGAACTTGTAATTGCCATTCTCGTCCTTCCACGGGCTGAGCGCGCTTCTGCATCCCATAACCGGGAAGCAGTTTCCTTCTTTTAACTCTTTCATCTTTTTCTCGGAAATGTAGTCCGGAACAAGACGTTTTGCCGTACATTTCGCGGCAAGCTCGGTCAGATAATAATAAGGTGTACCCTCGTCAATATTATCTTCCTCAAGCACATAGATCAGCTTCGGGAATGCCGGAGTCACCCATACACCGGCTTCGTTTTTCACTCCCTGATAACGCTGCTTAAGCGTTTCTTCAATAATCATGGCGAGATCCTTTTTCTCCGCCTCTGATTTTGCTTCGTTCAGATACATGAACACGGTGAGGAACGGCGCCTGTCCATTGGTCGTCATCAGCGTGATCACCTGGTACTCTATAGTCTGAACACCTTTTGTGATCTCTTTTTTCAGTCTTCCCTCAACGATCTCATTTAACTTCTCCTTCGGGCAGTCAAATCCGATCGCTTTCATCTCCTCCTGAACTTCCGCGCGGATCTTGTCTCTTGAAACCTGCACAAACGGCGCCAGATGAGCAAGTGAAATACTCTGTCCGCCGTACTGGTTGCTGGCCACCTGTGCGATGATCTGTGTCGCGATGTTGCATGCCGTGGAAAAGCTGTGAGGCTTCTCGATCATCGTTCCGCTGATTACGGTTCCGTTCTGAAGCATATCTTCCAGATTTACCAGGTCGCAGTTGTGCATGTGCTGCGCATAGTAGTCAGAATCATGGAAATGAATAATCCCTTCCTTGTCTGCTTCAACAATATCTTCCGGAAGAAGCATTCTCTGGGTCAGGTCACGGCTCACCTCTCCTGCCATATAATCCCTCTGCACGCTGTTGACTGCCGGATTTTTGTTGGAATTTTCCTGCTTTACATCCTCGTTGTTGCACTCAATCAGGGAAAGAATCCGGTTGTCTGTTGTGTTGGCCTTTCTCACCAGAGAACGTTTATAGCGGTATCTCACATATCTCTTCGCCAGCTCAAACGCGCCGGTCGCCATAATCTGGTTCTCTACCATATCCTGTATCTCTTCCACAGACACAGCACGGTTCAGCTTGTTGCACTTGAATTCAACAAACTCCGCGATATCTTCAATCTGTGAATCCGTAAGGCTTCTGTTCTCCGCCGAAGCGTCAGCCTTTGTCACAGCGATTACGATCTTTTTAAGGTCAAATACTTCCTCCGCACCATTTCTCTTAATGATCTTCATCCTGTCAGTTCTCCTTAAATCTAATATATTCTTACGGGTTTCAAATCACCCTACATCTATGTCCATGTCTCATTCTAATACAAAATATAGTATAATGCAATCCCCAAAACACATGATCATGTATTTTCAGAACAGCCACGGGTTTTCAACAGATTATCTCGAAAAGAAATAAATTCATGTTTTCTGTTATACAATTCATATTCACTCATACAATTATCTGTAATTTATTTTTATACATGCTCTCCGCCCGCATTCGCGAAAAACGGCAGATCAGCACTGCATATTTCTGCAGCCTGTCTGCCGTTTTCTTTCCCTTTTTTATTCTGTTTTTCTTTTTCGATTATTGTTTATCTTTCACGATTACTGATTTTTCGCCGCTTTCAGTCTGGTGAAATAATCTTTTGATTCTCTCTTTACCACACCGTTCAGTGCCAGCAGCGCGACTAGGTTCGGGAATGCCATCAGGGCATTAAAGATATCCGCGATATTCCACACAGCCGCCACTGTCATATACGGACCGATGAACACTGCAAGAATATACAGCCAGCGATATCCTTTCACAACTGATTTATTTCTGTTGAACAGATACTCCATACACCGCTCTCCGTAGTAGTTCCATCCAAGGATCGTTGTAAACGCGAAGAATACAAGACAGATCATCAATGCAAAAGACGCAACTACCGGCGGAAACGGAAGTCCTTTCTGGAACGCGTCCATCGTAATCTCAACACCTTCCAGATTCGGATTGAGCCATGATCCCGCGATTACAACGGAAAGTCCTGTCATGGTACAGATCACAATTGTATCAATAAACGTACCTGTCATGGATACCAGACCCTGACGCGCAGGCTCTTTGGTAACTGCCGCTGCCGCAGCAATGGGCGCGCTTCCCAGTCCGGATTCGTTGGAAAAAATACCTCTTGCAATTCCCTGCTGCATGGCAACAACCATGCTTCCCATGGCGCCTCCCGCCAGCGCGCTTCCGGTAAATGCCGATTTCACGATAGATACAATCGCTCCCGGAACCGCAGTGATATTCGTCACAATAATAATCACTCCAAGAGCCACATAAAGCACTGCCATAAACGGAACCACAACTTCCGACACCTTTGCAATTCTCTTCAGTCCGCCGATTACCACCATTCCGACACAGAATGTAAGCACCAGACAGGTGATTACCGTTGCCCATGAATAATCTCTTCCGAAAAGAGTTACCGTGTTCACTGCTTCCGGATCAAAAAAGTTGGTAACAGCTGATGAAATAC
>CALWBC010000243.1 GCA_944375755.1 uncultured Mediterraneibacter sp.
CTGTGGTAACCTCACCTACCGAATGACGTATTCTGTTGATTTACGTGCTTATTGTAGTCCAATAACCGGCTGCTGTCAAGAAAACACAGGCCTTTTTCTTGAAAAGATTTTCAAAAAAGTGTATACTATATATCAATAATGAAAAATATCAGGGAACGGGCCCAATAATGCGGACCCGTTCCTTTTTATTTTCCGGGAAACGGTATCCCTTTGAAACAAGGAAGGTTCTGATTTTTACAGGAGGTATATGTGTATGGCAGCTGGTCTTTTAGTGTGTTCCGTGGTAATTGTTCTGTGTATTCTGACGAATCGGTTTCTGAAACGCTTCGGCATTCCGGCGGTTCTTATTTTTATTGTGCTTGGAATGTTGTTCGGGAGCGAGGGGATTGTCAGGATACCTTTTGACAATTTTAAAATGGCGGAAACCATATGCTGTACTGCGCTCATATTTATTATGTTTTACGGCGGATTCGGAACCTCGTTTAGAGAAGCCAGGCCTGTCCTTCCGCAGTCGATTCTTCTGGCAACTGCCGGAGTGATTATCACGGCAGGACTTACGGGAGTTTTCTGTTATTTTATTGTGGGAATGAGTCTTCAGGAAAGTCTTCTGATCGGTGCGGTTTTAAGCTCTACGGATGCGGCTTCGGTATTTTCCATTCTCCGTTCACAGAAACTGAATCTGAAGGACCGGACCGCTTCTCTGCTGGAGGTGGAGAGCGGGAGCAATGACCCATTTGCTTATATGCTGACCATTATTATCCTGAACTGGATGGCCGGAGAGGGGGAGAATATCCTGCTTCTTGCTGTGGAGGAGATCGGTTTCGGCATTGTGTTCGGAGCGGGACTTGGCTGGCTTGCGTTAAAGATTCTGAAGAATACGGAACTGGAAGCGGGCGGAATCGATGCGATCCTGATGATTGCATTCGTGCTGTGCGCATATGCGGGGCCGGTACTGATTGGCGGAAACGGGTATCTCAGTGTATATCTTTTCGGGTTTATTGTAGGAAATGCAAAGTTTAAAGCAAAGGTATCCCTTGTTCACTTTTTTGAGAGCATTGACCGCCTTGCGCAGATGCTTATTTTCTTTCTCCTGGGACTTCTTGTCTTTCCGTCCATGCTTCTTCCGATTTTGGGAACAGCCCTGCTGGTCTTCCTTGGTCTTACATTTATTGCCAGACCTGCAGCGGTCGCGCTGGTGATGACGCCGTTTTCCTGTTCCTGGCGGCAGCAGGCGCTGGTTGCGTTTTCCGGGCTGAGGGGCGCGGCATCGGCCGTGTTTGCCATTATCGCTGTTCAGTGATTATCAGGACGACCAGGAGATGCAGCTGATACAGATTCGTCTGAAACCGGGCCACAGATATATCGGAAAGCATCTGCGTGAACTGAATCTGGGGGATGTGCTGGCCGTATTGATCGAACGCGGCGATGAGATGATTATTCCCCGGGGAGATGTGCTGCTGCAGGAAGGAGATATCCTTGTGTTAAGCGGTGAAACTTATCAGGGCGATGCTGATACCATACTGGATGAACTGAAAATTGAGCCGGGAGACAAACGGATCGGCAGTCAGGTGAAGGATATCAGAGGGCTGGGAAATTCTCTGATCGTGCTGATCCGGAGGGCGGATGGCAATACCGTTATACCGAAAGGGGATACTCTGATCCAGCAGGGCGATGTTCTGGTAATGAGCATGGAGACGGGCTGACAGGAAAGAAAATGGTTTGATCTTTGCCGAAAAAGGCGTATACTTTAATCTGGCATTTATCGGAATATGATGCATTCAGGATTCTATCAGGAGGATTATATATGGAAGGAAAAATTGCGCCTACAGCAAATATTGTAAAGGAAGCGGTGGTAATCGGCGATGTGACAGTCGGCGACGGATCCTGTGTATTGTTTCATGCGGTGCTCCGGGGTGATGATGCACGGATCGAGATCGGGAGATGCAGCAATATACAGGACAACTGCACTGTCCATGTGGACCGGGACTGCCCTGCCATAATCGGAAATCATGTGACCGTGGGACACAATGCGGTGATACACGGCTGTACGATCGGAGACGGAAGCCTGATTGGTATGGGATCGATTATTCTGAACCGGGCAAAGATCGGAAAAGAATGTCTGATCGGCGCGGGAAGCCTTGTGCTGGAAGGGCAGGAGATACCTGACGGAAGCCTTGCGGTGGGAAGCCCGGCGAAGGTGAAGCGGATGCTGACGCCCCAGGAGAGAGCAAAGCTTTATGAGAACAGTGAGGCATACGTGGAGACGGGAAAAAAACTGAGGAAGGCTGGATATGTAAGGGATTTTCTGATATAATCTTCAGTGGGGCCGCCGGCCGGATCCGGACGGTCTTTTGGATATATGCTCTCTACGTTTCAGAGACGTGTCAGCATAAATTTCAGAGGGAAAAGAGGATAACAATATGGAGTACAAAATCACAGGCTATCAGCCGGAAAAATTATTTCATTTTTTTGAGGATGTATGCGCGATCCCGAGAGGTTCGGGAAACGAGAAGGGAATCAGCGATTTCCTCGTAAACTTTGCGAAGGAGAGAGGCCTGTGGGTTTACCAGGATGACAGTCATAATGTAATTATCAAAAAGGCGGGAAGCAAAGGCGCGGAGGATAAGCCGGCGGTTATGCTTCAGGGACACCTTGATATGGTCTGCGACAAGCGCGCGGGAGTCGATCACGATTTTGAAAAAGAGGGAATTGACCTTGTCTTAAAAGACGGCGTTCTTTCCGCCAATGGAACTACTCTGGGAGCGGACAACGGAGTTGCGGTTGCCCTTATGATGATGGTGCTGGATGATGAGGACATCAAGCATCCGCCGGTAGAGTGCGTGTTTACTACAGAGGAAGAAGTAGGACTTAACGGTGCTCAGGCTCTGGATAAATCACAGATCAGCGCCCGCATCATGATCAACATGGACTCTGAGGAAGAAGGCGTTGCAACAATCAGCTGCGCGGGCGGACTCAGACTGGAACTTACAAGAGCGATCAGCAGGGAAGAAGTATCCGGAAGCCTGCTCCAGGTGAAGATCGAAGGACTTCTGGGCGGACATTCGGGAACAGATATCAGCAAAGAGCGTCAGAACGCGAACCTTCTCATGGCACGTATGATCGCTCATCTGATGAAACATACGGATGGAAAACTGGTGACCTTCGCGGGAGGAACAAAGGACAACGCCATTACAAGAGAGTGCGAGGCTTCCCTGATCTATACAGATGCCGCAGAGGCGGAAAAAGCGGAAAAACTGGCATGCGAACTGGCGGAGACGATGGCGGATGAGATCACTCCTTATGAGGAGGATTTCTCCTGTGAGATCTCTGTGGAGGACAACCGGACCGTACAGGCAGTGCCGGATGCGGACGCAAAGGCATTTATCGGAGCAATCCGTCTTGCGCCGAACGGAGTGTACAGACGCAATATGAAGATGGACGGATTTGTTGTGGTATCTTCCAACATGGGAGTTGTCCGTGCGGATGAGGATAAGCTGAGCATTGTGATTTCTCCGAGATCTTCCGTGGCGTCTCTTCAGGAGGATACGAAAGACCGTTTCGCGCTTCTGGGCGAAACCTTCGGATTTGAAGTGACATACAGCGGAGAGTATCCGGGATGGAGCTACGCGGAAGAATCCAGAATCCGTGAAGTATTTGCGGAGAGCTACCGTGAACTTTTCGGCACAGAGCTTAAGATGGAAGCACTTCATGCGGGACTTGAGTGCGGCCTCTTCTCCGATGCGCTTCCGGGACTGGACGCCATTGCGGTGGGACCGACACTGAATAATGTTCACACACCGGATGAAAACGTACCGCTGGATTCCTTCGAGCGTTTCTATGAACTGCTCAAGGATGTACTAGCAAGACTGGCGGCGTAGAAGTGAGACAGGCAGAATAGATTTTCCAGAGGCAGCATCATGAGGTGCTGCCTTTTGCTACAGAAAGGAAAAGTTATGAAAGAATTTTATGAACAGATGGAGAAAGCCCTCGGAGGCAACAGCGGAGTATTTCTTGCCGAAACTGTGCTGGAGGGAGAGCGCGCCGGGGAAAAGCGTCTTCTTACCGGGGGCGCCGGGGATCCCGGAAGTCTGCAGGGTGTGATGGCAGAAGACGGAATCCGGGTGTTCCGGGAGCGGATCGGACGTCAGAAGAAGCTGTATATCTGCGGCGGAGGGCATGTGTCCATGCCGATTATCCGGATCGGGAAGATGATCGGATTTACGGTTACAGTGCTGGAGGACCGCCCGAAATTCGCGGATAATGCCAGGTCAGTGGGAGCGGATGAGGTGTACTGTGAGCCGTTTCATGACGGACTGGAACGAGTCACAGGAGATGACGATTCCTGGTTTGTGATTGTGACGAGAGGTCACAGATATGATACGGAGTGTCTGGAGTGTATTCTGCGAAAAAAACATGCCTATGTCGGTATGATGGGCAGCAGGCGAAGAGTCGCCATTGTGAAAGAGCAGCTTGCGGAAAAAGGGATAAATCAGGAACTTCTGGACAGCGTTCATACTCCGATCGGTCTGAAGATCGGGGCGGAGACACCGGAGGAGATCGCGGTTTCCATTATGGCGGAGATCATTCAGGTGAAAAACAGCAGAGGTAATTCCGGCGGATATACGGAGGAACTGCTGAGAGGACTGCTGACAGATGACGGACGGAAAAAGGTGGCGGCGACCATCATTTCAAGAAAGGGATCCGCACCCAGAGGCGCCGGGACAAAGATGCTGATCTATGAGGATGGCATGACAGTGGATACAATCGGCGGCGGCTGCGTTGAGAGCGAGAGTATTCAAAAGGCACTTCTCATGATGCGTACGGGAAGCCCGGAGTTCCAGATCTGCCGGGTGGATCTGACCATGGATGCGGCGGAAGATGAAGGAATGGTCTGCGGAGGCGTCGTGGAAGTGATGCTGGAGATCGTGTGAGAGGAAACCGCAAAACACAGGAGAAAAGTGCAAAACAAACTGACGGAAAACGTAAAACAAACAAGGTTATTGACACAGGATTTTTCAGATGTTACGATAGGTGTACAGAGATTTGAAAAATACATAGAGAGCAGTAAGAATGCCGTTTTACCGGCTCTGCTTACAGCGGAAATTCGATCAGCGAATTAATTAACCGGATGCTTATATAGGTTCATAATCGGTTGAACGTTTCTACCAGCCGCCTGAAACGGCTGACTAT
>CALWBC010000244.1 GCA_944375755.1 uncultured Mediterraneibacter sp.
ACCTGTAAAATCGGTTTGTTCGAGATGAACGGAAGCCTTCTGGAAAAATGGGAGATTCCTACAAATACGGAAAATGGCGGTGCAGCCATTCTCGATGATGTCGCCAGGGCAGTGCTCGGCAAGATGGAGCAGAAAAAACTGACAGAAGCGGATGTACAGGGAATCGGCCTGGGCGTGCCGGGACCGGTGGGAAGAGACGGAACTGTATTCCGCTGTGTAAATCTGGGCTGGGATGTCATCAATGTGGAGAAAGAACTTGGTGAGAAAACAGGCCTCTATGTAAAAGCGGGAAATGACGCCAACGTAGCTGCCCTCGGAGAGATGTGGCAGGGCGGCGGCCACGGTCATGAGAACGTGGTAATGGTAACACTTGGAACCGGCGTGGGCGGCGGAATCATTATTGACGGCAAGATCGTATCCGGATTCCACGGAGCCGGCGGAGAGATCGGCCACATCAAGATGAAGGATCAGGAGAGCGACACCTGCGGATGCGGCGGTCACGGATGTCTGGAACAGTATGCTTCCGCAACAGGTATTGTCCGCCTGGCAAAGGAGAGACTTGCTTCCGGAAACGTGAACTCCGTACTTTCCTCTGTGGAGGAACTGAGCGCGAAGGCTGTGTTTGACGCTGCAAGAGACGGAGATGAGACAGCGAAAGAGCTGGTAGATGAACTCTGCACCATGCTTGGAACCGCGCTGGCGAATATCGCCGCAGTGGTTGATCCCGAGATTTTTGTCATCGGAGGCGGTGTATCAAGAGCAGGAGAGATCCTGATCAACGGGATCCGCAGTCATTATGAAGAGAAAGCATTCCATGCATGCCGGGCAACGGAGATCACCCTTGCCACTCTTGGAAATGATGCCGGAATGTACGGCTGCGTAAGACTTCTGTTCTGACGGATGCCTGTTCCCGGGGAAACGGAAGAGCAGATAAGGAAAAACCTTTAGGGATGCGCATAATAAAGGTAAGATAGAGGTAGAAAAGCAAAGAAGGAGGAAAAAAGAGATGGCTGTCATTACGATAGACGGGAAAAGACTGGAAGTCCCGGATAATAAGAACGTGCTGGAATGCGCGCTTGACAATGGAATCTATATCCCACATCTCTGCCATCACAAGGATTTAAGCCCGCTTGGATCCTGCCGGATGTGTGTGGTAGAAGTGGAAGGACAGGAGGGAGTGACTACTTCCTGTACATTAAAGGCAAAGGACGGAATGGTGATCCGGACGAAGACTCCGGAGCTGGAGCGTCTGCGTATGCTGGCGCTGGAGCTGCTTCTGACCGGACATCCGGAAGACTGCTCCACCTGCCCGAAATATGGTAACTGTGAACTTCAGACACTGATTCAGTACATCGGACCGAAGACAGGACGTCTGAAAATGCGTACGAAAGGATTCAAGGCACAGGAGGAGAACCCGCTTCTCATCCATGATATGAACCGCTGTGTTCTCTGCGGAAGATGCGTGCGCGCCTGCAACGAATTAAGAGGTGTCAAGGTGCTTCAGTATCAGAAGAAGGATATGGAGACTTATGTCGGTACCTTACATAACAAACTGTTAAAAGACGCGGACTGCCGTTTCTGCGGAGCCTGCGCGGAGGTATGTCCGACAGGTACGATTCGCGATAAGCTTTCCAGCATGGAAGTGAAACGTGAGGATGCCATCGTTCCCTGCCGTCACGCCTGTCCGGCACATACGGATGTACCCCGTTATATCCGCTTCGTGAAAGAAGGAGACTATGATGCAGCTGCCGCGGTTGTGCGTGAGAAAGTACCGTTCCCGAAGGCGCTCGGTTACATCTGCAGCCATGTCTGCGAGCTGGAGTGTAAGAGAAAAGAAGTCAATGAGGCAATGTCCATCCGCAACATCAAACGATACGCTGCGGATCACGATACGGGACGCTACTGGAAAGGCAAGGGCAAACAGCTTCCGGATACCGGGAAGAAAGTCTGCGTAGTCGGAGCAGGACCGGCAGGTCTGACCGCTGCTTATTACCTCAGAAAACAGGGACATGATGTGACGTTGAAAGAAGCACTTCCGACCGTGGGAGGAATGATGGCTTACGGTATACCGTCCTATCGTCTGCCGCGGGAGATCATTGCCGAGGAGGCAAAGGTGATCGAAGATCAGGGCGTGAAGATCGAGGTAAACACAAAGGTTGAGAAACCTGCGGAACTTCTGAAAGAGTATGATGCTGTTCTTATGACCATCGGCGGACACAAAGGCGTGCGCCTTCCGATGGAAGGAAATGATCTGGAAGGCGTGCTCTTAAACGCGGACTTCCTTAGAAACGCAAGCATGGGCAAAGAAACAGGAATGGGCAAACGTGTCATCGTGCTTGGAGGCGGAAACGTTGCCTTTGACTGCGCGAGAACTGCGAAACGTCTTGGGGCTGAAGAGATCCACCTGGCTTGTCTTGAGGCGAGAGAAGCCATGACAGCTGACGATGAAGAGATCGAACAGGCTCAGGAAGAAGGAATCCATGTACATCCGGCTCAGACATTTGAACGTATTACAGGAGAGGGCCATGTAACCGGCGTTGACTTTATGAACGTACAGTCCTTCTATTTTGATGAGAACCGCCGCGCGGTGATTGAGAAGGAAGAAGGTTCTGAGCATCATATCGATGGAGATACCGTTATCTTTGCCACAGGACAGAGACCGGATATCACAGAGGAAGCCGGTCTGGAACTGGGCAGAGGAAACTGTATTGTCGTGAAAGATATGGAGAAAGACAAGACCACATCCGTGGACGGTATCTTTGCGGCAGGTGACGCGATCTATGGAACAAAATCCGTTATCATGGCCATTGAGTCCGGAAGAGAGGCGGCGATCCAGATCGATCAGTACCTCGGCGGAGACGGAGATATATCTGAAAAATTAGCTCCGGAACAGCATGCGGATCCGTATATCGGACGGATCGAAGGATTCGGATACCTTGAGAGAAAGCAGCCTCAGGTTGATTCACCGGAAGAAAGAGAAGACAACTTCCGGCTGTTTGACCACGGAATCTGCGACAGTGATATCTGCAAGGAGGCCGGAAGATGTCTCCAGTGTGATCTGAGACTGCAGATTTCACGTCCGAGACTGTGGGGCGACTATGCGGAGAATACTTCAGAAAGCAAGGAGGCGTAAGGGATGAGTGCTTTGGAAAATTTAAAACAGATGAGCAGTGAAGATGCAATGAAAAAAATCGCAGCCCTGAACCTTCCGGATTACGGAGTTTCAGGAAACTCCCTCATGGAGAGAGTTGCTCTGGCACAGACACAGTGCGAAGAGGATGGATATGAGCCGGGCGTTGCAGCTGCGCTGAATAACGCGGATGTGGACGGGGTGCTTCTGGAAGTGCTGAGACAGGATCCGGAAAAAGTGTTCGAAGGAATTTCCGCGCTTGCGTATGCGTTCGGAACAGAGAAAAAACTTCTCTTCCTTCCGGAGGATGAGACGGAACTGGCAGCTTCGGAGGAAATCAGAGGACTGGCAGAAAAGTACCAGACCGAAGTGACTGCGGATTTCCTGAACGTGCGTGCCTGTAAGGGATGTGCAGTGATGCACATTGTGACAGCAGCGAACCTGACCGATGCCCTGAACGGGGAATATACACCGGCGGTTTATGTGTCGGTAAATGGCGGAGAGCTGAAGAAAGCGGCGTACGGGACCAGAATTTCCGAGCTGGCGGATCTGAACGGCGCTACGGCCATCCAGGCAGGTTACCGTTATCTGCGTCCTGAGGACGCGGATCTGCCGGTAGAAGAGGCAGGGATCAGCAACGGAGTGCTCCGGGTGCTGACCGCGAAAGAGTGTATCGTGGCAGAGACGGAGAAACGTCTTACAGCCAGCAGAAAGCAGAGCTGCGGAAAATGTGTGTTCTGCCGTGAGGGACTCCTTCAGCTTCAGTATATGCAGAAAGAGATCACGGAAGGAAGAGGAAAGGCCGAGTTTGCTGATCTGACAAAAGAGATCGGAGAGGCGATGGCTTATTCCACCAACTGTACCATGGGCGAGGTATCTTCAGAGATTGCCCTGAGCGCGGTAAATCTTTTCCCGGACGTGTACGAAGCACATATTAAAAAGAAAAAATGTGATATCTGCTTCTCAGCGGAGACTGTCTATATTGATCCGAAGCTCTGTAACGGCTGCGGGGAATGTATGGATGTATGTCCTCTTGACTGTATCGAAGGCCGTCCGAAGTATATCCATATGATCGATGACATGACCTGCGACAAGTGCGGAAAATGTATCGAAGTCTGTGAGGAGCAGGCAATCGTGAAGACAAGCGGAAAAGTACCGAAACTTCCAAACAGGCTGACGAAAGTAGGACGCTTTAAGAAACATTAATCCGGAGATACGCTGAAGAAAATGAAAATAATGATGATGCACTGTATGCTCGAGTATATGAACGAGGGCAGACTGATTCGAGAATTCCGGAATAAATCAGAAGAGAAATGGAAAATAGTCAGATAATAACTGCGATAAGCTAAAAAGAATCACCTTTTGACAGAAATTTAACGCATTTTATTTCCGCAAATAAGAGGAAATATCAGGTTTTATCTTTTTCTGATGCTCTGTTAAGGTAGAACCAGCGAATGAAAATGATAAAGTCAGGAGGGACGATTTTGAAAGCAGAGAACTATTTACTTGGAATGGACTGCGGGACAACAAACCTGAAGGCCATTATTCTCGGGGAGGATGGAACGATTGTCGCGGAAGCGTCCAGGAGAAGCAGATTCATAAGCCCCGGACCGAACATGCAGGAGCAGGACGCCCGGGAGTGGTGGAACCATACGAAAGAAATTTTTCAGGAGATTACACAGAAAGCGGGAAGGGATATCGTGGAGAGAATCCGCGGAATTGCGATCAGTTCCCACACGGTATCAATGCTTCCTCTGGACAGGGATGGAAATCCTCTGAGAAACGCGCTTACCGTGCTGGACAGCCGTTCTTCCGAAGAACTGGATTATATTGTAAACAAAATCGGTTATGACCGGTTTGTAAGGATTGTGGGCGGTCAGCCGGCGGTAGCCTTCCTGCCGAACAAGATTCTCTGGTATAAGAAACATGAGCCGGAACTTTTCGCGCGGACCGCATATTTCCTTCAGGCAAGTTCTTATATCAACTATAAACTGACCGGAGCGCTCACAACGGATATCGATCAGGCGATCCGGACACAGTGCCTGGATGTCCACAGTATGTCCTGGTCAAAAGAGATCGGGGACGTCATTGGCGTGGATCTGGACCGTATGCTTCCGGAACCGCTGCTCGTACACGAGATTATCGGTGAAGTGACAAAGGAGGCCGCGGAAGAGACCGGGCTTGTACCGGGAATCCCGGTTGTTGCCGGATGCAGTGATGCCATGGCAGCCATGTACGCCACGGGAATCACAAAGCTTGGCGAGGCGGGAGAATCTTCGGGAACCACATCTCTTGTTTTCGTCGGAAGCATGCGGAGAAGCAGACCGGACGCGAAAGTTACTACAAAACCCTGTCCCATCGAAGGGATGCGGTGGCTCTATGACGCGCCTATTCAGTCCAGCGGCGCCACGCTGAAATGGTATATTGAAACTCTGGCCTGTGAGGAGCGGGCTTACGCCGAGGCAAACGGGAAAAACATCTATACTTACCTGAACGAACAGGCACTTGAGGCTGTCCCGGGAAGCAAGGGGCTTTTGTTCTTCCCCTACATACTGGGAGAGAGGGCGCCCTTATGGAATGACTATGCAAGAGGCATGTTCATCGGCATGGGAATGGATATGACCCGTGCGGAAATGACCCGCAGTGTCTTCGAGGGAACTGCGTACGCGCTTCGTCACGTAATAGAAACAATCCGCAAATCAGGCGCTGATTCTCAGCTTCTCCGTATCTGCGGAGGCGGCGCGAAGAGCAGAACCTGGTCCATGATCAAGGCCTCCGTGCTGCATATGCCTGTGTACGTTCTGGATGAAAAATCCGGTGACGTGCCTGTGGGAGACGCGCTGATTGTAGGACACAAGGTAGGGGTTTTCTCCGATCCTGCGGAGACAGTAGACCGTATTATTAAAGTAAAAGAAATCATAGACCCCATCCCGGAGTGGGAAAAGGCCTATGACAGTTATTATCCGTATTATATCAAAATGTACCGCCATCTTGATAAAGACTTAAGAGAGCTTAAGGAGACGAGAGACGGACTGAACGGACTCGTCTGAGAACAGTTCCATGAAGTCTTTCTTTGTCCGGATGGCACCTGACAGATCAGGATTCTGATTATAGAGGCTGATCCGTGACTTGAGCTGGAACAGAAACGGAAGATCCGAAGGGTGGAAGGAAGCCATTACCACCGCACGGATCCGGAAACTGTTCCAGCTTATTCTGTGTTTCAGGATCAGTACGGAACCCATGGTTCTGCGGGCAGGTCTGTGGGAGTAGATCAGAAGGATGCCGGGGCGGAAGGCGAAGCTTGAGATGGATTCCCGTCTCAGAATATCCTCCACAAACGCCTCGTCAGCGGTGCCGCTTTCCACAAATGGTTTTGCCTGAAAGTTAATCAGCGCGAACTGATCGTCAAATTCCATATCTTCATGCCACCATGCGGATTCCAGGAACGAGTTCCATGTGACAGAGGGACTGCTGTAATATCGTTCGATCCTTTTTCTGCGGATGTAGCTCTCGATATTCCGGTAATCGGAGGAGGTCATCAGCGGGGAGATCTGGATGGTATCGGTTCCTTTTTCATCGGTGATCTCTTTTTTGACCGTGGAGAGGATCAGGTCCGTAGCTGAAAAGTCAAAGGCGCTTCTGGCATTCACCGGAAGAAGATGAGTGACGGTGATATAGTTTTCAAACGCGCCCAGAATCTTTCGCTTGAGCGCCCAGGCCTCGGACAGGTGCATGTGGCAGCAGATGACTGTATGCAGCTTTTTCTCCGGCTGGTTGTGATAGAGATATTCCAGCGCGCCGGACAGGCAGTGAGCCATATGGAGCAGTTCGATCTCATCCAGATAGCGCCCCATGTTCTCCAGGGCAACGGGCTGGAATTCCCAGGCCAGTTCGAATTCGACCTGAAGGCTTTCCTTCGTGATGCTGATGTTACCCTGTGTGTTGAATAGATGGGCAGGAGACTGGAGGTAATGGATAAACTGCAGAAGAGTGATATAGAAATCCTCATCCTCCCGGAAGTCAATGGCAAACATCCGGAAGATCCGATCCAGGTACTGTTTTCCCATAGCCTGCGTAACCGGCCCGAAATACTGCGGGATGGTCTGAAAATTCAGCTTGTCCGCGTCCATCAGATGTCCGGATGCAACACGCAGATAGATGCTGTCACGCTCAGTGCGTCCGAAGGAGCAGTGGAGTTTGTTTTCCAGAGTGTCCACAATGCTTTCCGCGGCGTGCATGGCAGCCGTATCCGGTTTTGGAATAGGTGTTTCCTCTTTCAGCGGATGACCGGACAGGCATCGGTGATACATGATCGCAAGTGCCAGATTCAGGGCTACCAGGCCGGCGTCTTCCATGCGGATGTGCCAGCGGTTCAGGTGTCTGGGGACTTCGTCCATGATATAGTCCAGAATATCCGTATCGAGAAAATGATAGTCATAATAGGCATTTCCGCTCTGATTGTAGTTCCAGTCTTCGTGGAAGAGACGGTTGAGAATCTCACGTTTCTTCCGCTCATCCGGTTCGAAGCGAACCGTGTTTTTTTCCATGATAAGTCCGATGTGCGGCGAAGAAAGCTCATATTTCATCCGGAGGGCACGCAGGTCATGCTCCAGCGTGGTATGGCTTACGAACATCTCATCCTCCAGGTCAAAGAGATTGACCGGTTCGTCGGCGAGACAGAGCTGGAAGGTCAGATAACGAACCCGGTCTTCGGTTGTGAAAAAAGCGGTATCGATCTGGTTCATCTTCCGGATGAGTTCCGGATCCCGGGCAGTAAAAAGGTAGCCCTTGCTTTTTTCGGAATGAATCTCCGCGCCGTATCCGGCAATAATGCTGTTGATCTCCACGATATCGCTTCGGATGGTACGGGCGGAGACATTGAGTTCTCTTGCCAGTTCGGCTCCCGTTGTAATCTGTGTTTTATTCTGAATCAGATGGAGAAGTTTTCTCTGTCTGAGAGTAAGGTTTAAGCTGTCCATTTTCGGCAGTCCTTTCTGTTGTGTTTTAGGAAGTTTGTCCTGTATTATCTTATCAGATTGTGTTGCCGTTTTAAAGAGGAAAAACATTGTTTGAAGGAAACAGCCGGATGGAATAACATGTAAATGTAAAAGAAAAATGTAACAGTTTGTAACTGTAACAACTCAGGAGGTCAGATCATGAATTTCAGTTTTTTTGTAAAAAGCAATATTACTTTCGGAAGAGGCGCGGTAGAACGTCTGCCGGAGCTGATCCGGAATTATCATATCAGTCACCTGATGGTCGTATATGACAGCGGCGTGAAAGCGGCGGGAATCGCTGACAAAGTTCTTGCGCAGGTTGAAAAATCAGGTGTTACATACACGGTATTTGACAAGGTAATTCCCAACCCCACGAATGAGGTGGTGGAAGAAGCGGCTGCCCTTGCCAGAGAGGTGAAGGCGGACGGATTTATAGCGGCAGGAGGAGGCAGCAGCATCGATCTTGCAAAAGCAGTCAATGTGCTGATGACGAATCCGGGAACCATTGACGAGTACGGCGGAATGAATCTGGTGAAGAATCCGTGTCTCCCGCTGATCGCCATCCCAACGACAGCCGGTACGTCCAGTGAGATCACAAACGTGAGCGCGCTGATTGATACAGAGAAAGTGATCAAATATGTTGTGATTGACAACAATATCGTTCCGTCTGATGTGATTGCGGATCCGGACTTTACAAGGACGGTTCCCCAGAGCGTGACTGCGGCAACCGGAATGGATGCCATCACACATGCGGTGGAAAGCTATATCTCAAATGAGGCTACACCGCTGACAGAGTACAACTCACTGAAGGGTCTTCAGATCCTTTATGATAATCTTCCGAAAGTCGTAGCTGACGGAAATGATATGGATGCGCGGGAACAGATGATGCTGGGTTGTATCATCACCGGATTTGGTTTCTCAAATGCGAATCTGGGACTGGTTCATGGAATTGCCCATACTTTAAGCGCTCATTTCGGACTGGCTCACGGCATGGCAAATGCCACGGTTCTTCCGTATGTCATGGAGTATAATGCGCAGAGCTGTCCGGAGAAGATGGTTCACATGGCACAGGTGATCGGGCTTGAGCCGACAGGAAATCTGGAAGAAGATAAATACCTGCTGGCAAAGGAACTTCTGAAGCTGACGAAGAGTATCGGCATCAAGACACTTTCCGAGCAGGGAATCAGGGAAGAGGATTTTGATATGCTGGCAGAGGATGTGCTTCACGAGCCGGTGCTTGGATTTAATCCGAGACAGAACATTACGAAAGAAGATGTCATCGCGATCCTGAAGAAAGCATATTAGAACAGATATTATAAGAAAAAGAAATTAAAATAGAATCTAAAGAGAGGGGCTGACCTATGAGTAAGACAGCAAAATTTAAAATTATCGTTGCGATTGTCTGCATCTCCTTTATCCAGGGACTGCAGTACAGTGTATCGCCGATACTGGGACAGATCAGCGAACATTATCCGAACGTGGACATAAGCCTTGTTCAGATGCTGATTACCGCTCCGGCGCTTCTGTCCATACTTGTCTCGATCCTTTCGGGATTTCTCGTTGTGAAAATCAGTGTAAAGAAACTGCTCCTGATCGGGGCCGTTATAGCAGGAGTGACAGGATTCCTTCCGCTTCTGGCAGATAACTTCTGGCTGCTCTTCGTATCAAGAACCGTGTACGGAATCGGACTTGGAATCGCCACTACCATGAATGTGGCAGTTGTAGCGGAGTTCTTTGAAGGAAATGAGAGGGCTCAGGTAATGGGAATCCAGGCGGCCAGCGTAGGAGCCGGAGTGGCGGTTGTCTCTACCCTGGGAGGAATGCTCGGAAGACATTTGTTTACGAATTCCTATTTTATCAATGTAATCGGATTTATCGCTTTTATCCTGATTGCCGTCTGTCTTCCGGATACGGGAACAGTGAAAGAGACAGAGTCGGAGAAAATCCGCCTGAACCGGAAAGTATTCATGATCGATCTCTTCGGAGTGCTTGAGTTTATTTTCCTGATGAGCTTTACAACAAACATCGCCATGCATATCAGCGGATCTCTTGCCGGAAACACAACGGTTTCAGGTAATCTGACCGGTATCTTCTCCGGAGCGCAGATCGTCATCGGACTTCTGCTTGGCATGATCGCGAAACGGGCGGGCAGGATGACACTTCCTCTTGCCATGTTCAGCTTCGTGGCAGGGGCGGCGATACTGGTTGCTTTCCCGTCCAGCTTCCCGATGCTGGCAGTGGGAGCCGTGCTGTGCGGATTCTCACAGGGAATGTTCGTTCCGACCGCTCTGACCGAACTTTCCAACTCGGTTCCGCAGGTGGCCACGGCCATGGCATCCGCAAGTTTTACCTGTGCCATGAACCTGGGACAGCTGATTTCACCTTATGCGCTGAACACGGCGTCCGGAGTGCTGCTGGGAGAGACAACGACAGGAAATGTCTATATTATCTCTGTCATCGGTATGGCAGTATCAGCGGTGCTGGCTGTGATATGGAAGCTGAGCAGTGCCAGAAAGGCAGAAAGTTAAAGAAAAACAGTTAGAAACAGAAGCCGGCCAAAAGCAGCTGAGAGATTCTGTAAATTATATTTTCAATAAGGAGGACATCTACAATGAAAAAGAAACTTGCTTTATGTACACCGATCCCGGAGAAGATGATGGAGTTCATCAACGAGCAGTGCGATGTGGATATCTGCGGTGAGCTCAAACACGGAAAGGGAAATGTAACAGAGGACATGACGAGAGAAGAGTGTATGAATCATGAGATCGTTGTCCTGGGCGATGAGTATGCGGGAGCAGATACGATTACCGCATGGGCACAGTCCGGCATGAAATTCCTTGGCGTTGCGAAGGGAACACCGGCAACAGTTGACTATGACGCGATCGAGAAAGCGGGACTTCAGCTTTCCTATACACCGGGAAGAAACCGTGTGGCAGTAGCAGAGTTTACCATCGGACTGATGATCGCAGCGGCAAGACATATTACGCTGAGCGCGACAGGCCTCTCAAAAGGAGAGCATACAAGCGAGCCGATGGATGATATCTATGATGTTCCGGATGTAAAGAACGTCACATTCGGACCGCTGGATGAGAATCATCCGTTTACGGATTACGGCATCGGATTCGAGCTGTACGGCAAAAAGCTTGGTATCGCGGGTTACGGCGCAATCGGAAGAGAAGTTGCGGTCCGCGCAAAAGCGTTCGGCATGGAAATTCTTGCCTATGATCCGTTTATGCCTGCTGAGAAAATCGAGGCGGACGGAGCAAGAGCGGTTGACCTTGACACCATGCTCTCCGAGAGTGATATGATCAGCCTTCATCTTCCGGTTCTTCCGTCCACAAAAGGAATGGTGAATAAGGACTGGTTCTCCAAGATGAAACCGACCGCATATGTAATCAATACAGCCAGAGCGGCAGTTGTGGATCAGAAAGATTTTGTGGAGGCTCTTCAGAACAAACAGATCGCGGGCGCGGCTGTAGATGTATACTGGAAAGAGCCTGTACCGGCAAATCATCCGCTTCTCAAGATGCGTAATGTGGTATGTACACCTCATATGGCAGGTCTGACAACAGATGTTGACAACTGGTCCGGAACCATGATGGGCGAGGAAGTGATCGCTTACCTGAAGGGCGAGCCGAGAAAATACATCTGGAAAGTACGTAAATAACAGAAAGATCCTGAAGTAACAGTTCAGCCGGACTGTTACTTCATTAAAAAAATGGAGGTAGATTATGGGTGCAAAATGCTGCAGAGGGAAAGAAAAGTACCCTCATCTTTTCAGCCCGATCCGGATCGGGAATATCCGGATGAAAAACAGAATTATCGCGGCTCCGACCAGCCCGAGCATGATTACGACAGAAGGACATTTTACCCCTGAGATGATCGCCTATCTGGAAGAAAAGGCAATGGGCGGAGCGGGAGTTGTTACATATGGAGAATCCATCGTACACTCCGCAACGGGAAAATCACACAACAAGCAGCTTCAGCTGGATTCCTTCGGCGTGAAGCAGGGAATGGCGGAAGCGGCAAGAGCAATTCACAATGCAGGAGCGTACGCCAACATACAGCTTTCCCACGGAGGAAAATACGGCGGACTGGTAAGTGTTGGCGGTGATCAGGGATGCTGCGAGACTGCTTACGGACCGAGCCATGAGGTGACACCCGCAGGAGAAGTGTTCGAGATGCCGAAAGAGCTGATCCTTGAGATCGTGGACTCTTACAGGACCGGCGCAAAGCTCTGCAAGGACTGTGGTTTTGACATGGTGCAGGTACATGCGGCCCATGGCTGGCTGTTCTCCCAGTTCCTTTCACCGGTTATGAACCAGAGAACAGATGAGTTCGGCGGAAGCCTGGAGAACCGCGCGAGATTTCTTCTTATGGCGCTGGACGCGGTAAGAGAGGGCGTGGGACCGAGATTCCCCATTGAGATCCGCCTCTCCGGAGATGATCTGACAGATGTGGGACTGAATATGGAAGAGTGCGTTAAAGTGGCGAAACTGGTGGAAGACAAAGTAGACCTGATCAATGTTTCCTGCGGAAACCATGAAGATCCGGATATGTTCTGCCGGACCCATCCGTCCGCGTTCTATCCACGCGGAGTGAATGTCTACCTCGCCGCGGAGATTAAGAAACATGTAAACAAACCGGTGGCATGCGTCGGATCCCTCAATGATCCGGCTCAGATGGAGGAGATCATCGCAACAGGACAGGCGGACATTGTGGAGATCGGAAGAGCGCTTCTTGCGGATCCGTATCTTCCGGCAAAAGCCCTTGCAGGAAATGCGGATGACATTACACCGTGTCTGAGATGCTATGAATGTTTCGGCGAGACCTCAAAGAGCGAGACGGTAAAATGTACGGTCAATCCGACTATGGGACAGCAGCTCCCGGAGAAATTCGGACATAAGGCTCCGGAACGCGTGAAGAAAGTTCTCGTTGCAGGAGGCGGACCGGCAGGAATGGAAGCTGCCATCACGCTCGCGCGCAGAGGACATCAGGTGACTCTGGCGGAGAAAGCGGACTGTCTGGGAGGAAACCTCCATCCGGCTGCGGCTCCGTTCTTTAAAAAAGATATCGCGCGTCTGTGCGAAGTGCTGGAGAACCGCGTAAAAGAAGCGGGTGTGAATGTGCTTCTGAACACAGAAGTCACAACGGACTTTGTAAAAGATTTTGATCCGGACGCTCTGTTTGTCGCAATTGGTTCCAATGAGCTGAAGCCCCCGATCAAGGGAATGGAACTTCCGAATGTTGTCATGGCTATTGATGCGGAACTTCATCCGGAAAAGCTCGGAAAGAAAGTTGCCATCATGGGCGGCGGCCTTGTGGGAGCAGAGGCAGCGGTTTCCTTCCATCATGAAAGAAAAGAATGTTCAATTATCGAGATGAAACACGCGGTTGCCGAGGAAGTCA
>CALWBC010000245.1 GCA_944375755.1 uncultured Mediterraneibacter sp.
ACTTTTAGCTGCACTTATTTCCTGGAGCGGAACCCGTACGCATCTCCGTCCCCGCAGAAATACGTTCTGATAATCCCCTCTGGTTTCGCCCATTTTGAAATCGCGTGTTAATGAATTAAATAGCTGCACATCTGATAAATTAAATAAATCTTCATTTTCCCCTAACTTTTTTCGTCGGTCGCGTGTTCTATTATAAAGGAACCGATGACGGAAGGGGGAGTGTCATGACTTCTGACTTCTTGCTGATACAGAAAATAAAGGACGGAGATGACAGCGCCGGCGGACGGTTCGTGGAGAAATATTATGCTTCGATCTATCAATACTGTTTCCTGCATATCCATGACAGGTACTGCGCGGAAGATCTGACACAGGAAACTTTAGTGAGATTCTTCGAGTCTGTTATGGGGTTCCGGAATACAGGAAAGGCGAAGGCGTATCTGTACCGTATCGCGGGAAATATCATAAAGAACTATTACAGGAAGAAAAAGGAGGTACAGGCTGAAGTCGAAGACCTGCCGGAAAAAGCGGAGGACAATACGGCAGGGATCGCGCTCAGGCTGGATATCGAAAAGGCGGTGGACGGGCTGCCGGAGGAGCTGAAGGAGATTACAATTCTGTTTTTCTTTCAGGAACTGAAACAAAAGGAAATCGCGGATCTGCTGGGAATCAAACTTTCCCTTGTGAAATACAGGGTGAAGAAGGCGAAGGAGAGGCTGGAGGTGATATATGATGAAACCATATCAGAAAAAAATCAGGGATTATAAAGAGCTGATCCGGAAGAACTATGTGAGAAAATCCGCAGTCGGCAGTGTAGTCGGGCGGTGTGTGTCTGTCATGAATGAGGAGGGCGGCAGCGCGTCCTGTTTTCAGTTCCTGTTTGAGCAGGCCGGGTTTATCAGAAAGAGATGGTGGTTTCTGCAGGGCGGTGTCCTGATTCTGCTATGGTTTCTGCTGGCGGACTCAGACGGAGCGCAGAATGTGGAGAGGGCGCTGGGGGCTTTATCCGTAATATTTGCCATCATGATTATACCCGAAATCTGGAAAAACAGAAGATGCTCCGCTGTTGAAATTGAGAAGACTGCGTATTATTCCCTGCGGCAGATCTGTTCCGCCAGGATTCTTCTGTTTGCGGCTGTGGATCTGATTATGATTACGGTGTTTTTTGTGGTTTCCTTCCGGACACTGCAGATTTCCGCGTACCGGATCATTATCAATTTTCTTGTTCCGTTCAATGTCTCCTGCTGCATCTGTTTCCGTTTACTGTACAGCCGCTGGAATGAAACGGAGTACATTGCGGTTCTGCTGAGTCTGATGTGCGTTCTTCTGTGGACGGAGGTTGTTTCATCGGACGTTATTTACCGGAAGATTTCTCTGCCGGTCTGGACAGGACTGCTTGTGGGATCTTTTCTGTATCTTGTGTTCTGTATTCAAAAAGCACAGCGCTGCTGTGAAGATGTATGGGAGGAGAAAGCAAATGGAACTACAGTTTAAAAATGTATCGAAAGATTACGGGAACATACATGCAGTGGATGATGTGAACTATACGATGGAGAATGGCGTGTATGGTCTGCTGGGAGTAAACGGCGCGGGCAAGACGACACTGATGCGGATGCTCTGCACCGCGGTGACTCCGACAGAGGGGAAAATCCTCTGGAGCGGAAAGGATATTTTCCGTATGGGGGCGGCATATCGGGGAATTCTGGGGTATCTTCCGCAGAATTACGGATTTTATCCCGACCTGACTGTTTATGATTACATGATGTATATTGCCTCGATCAAGGGACTGCGTCCTCCGGTGGCGAAGAAGAGGACGCTTCGTCTGCTGGAGCAGGTCGGACTCACAGAAAAGAGAAAAAGTAAAATGCGAACCCTGTCCGGCGGAATGTTAAGACGTGTCGGGATTGCCCAGGCAATGCTGAACAATCCACGGATTCTTGTGCTGGATGAACCGACGGCAGGTCTGGACCCAAGTGAGAGAATCCGGTTCCGCAACCTGATCAGCGAACTCTCGGAAGACCGTCTGGTGCTGCTATCCGCCCATATCGTGTCGGATGTGGAATACATTGCGAATGAAATCATTCTGATGAAAGAAGGCAGATTCTTCCGCACGGGAACCGCGGACCAGATTATTTCATCCATGGATCTGGATGTGTGGGAGTGTACGGTTCCCAAAGAAAAGATGAATAGTTATCTTAAGAAATATCTGACCGGAAATGTAAGAACCGTACCCGGCGGCGTGGAACTGCGCGTTCTGTCCGAAACGCCTCCGACAGACGATGCGGTACGGACCGGGGCGACACTGGAGGATGCATTCCTTCTGTATTTTGGTGAAAAGGCGGGTGACAGAAATGATGCTGAAATATGAGCTGAAAAAGATTTTTACAAAGCGGATTAACCAGGTGATTCTGGCGGCTGCACTGCTGGTGGGGATTCTGCTAAGCTGCTTTGCGGTGGGAAGTGTGTTTTATGTAGATGAGAACGGGGATTCTCCCAAAGGGCTTAACACATGGCGGCTTCTGGCGGAAGACAAGAACCAGTGGAAAGGCGAGCTGACCGGGGAAAAGATCGCGGAAGCGCTAAGGATCGACAGAGCGTTATCTGCTCAGTACCCGGACGGAGTGCCGGATGATGTATACGGTTCGGAGATGCAGGCTTATTCAGATATCAGAGATTTTGTAATCAATGTACTGACTCCGGATTCGTCGTGGGATGCGAGTGTTCTGGATCAGCTGACCGATGAACAGGCCGAGGATATCTATGACATATACAGGGAAAATCTGAGCAAAATGGCTGAGGAATACGGAACTACGCCGGAGGAGAAAGACTTGCTGAATCGTATTTATGAGAAGATTGAAATCCCTCTGGTCTATGAGGCCAAGGATTCGTGGGATACCATGATGATGTATGTCGAGACCTATGCCATTATACTGGCGGTGATTGCCGGATTCCTGGCAGCAGGTATTTTTTCCGGAGAATTCCGTCCCGGAGTGGAAGACGTATTTCTCGCGGCAAAATACGGCAGGAGCAGGGCGGTGAAAAACAAGATCATCGCCGGAGTTCTCATGACAACAGTTGTCTACTGGAGCGGGATGCTGATCCTGTCGCTCATATCGTTTGCCATTATGGGAACAAGCGGCTTTTCCACGCCGGTTCAGATATGGGAGACGTACAGTATCTATATTATGACCTACGGGGAATATTATCTGCTGAGCCTTTTGTGCGGGTATATCGCAAGTCTGTTCTGCGCGTCGCTTACCATGCTGGTAACGGTAAAGATGCACACCGCGGGCGTGGCAGTATGCATTCCATTCTTCCTGCTCTGCATGATGCCGTTTGTCGGAAGGGCATTGCCGTCATTTTCAGCATTTTTCAATCTGATGCCTGATATGCTGATCAATATTATTGAGTGTATAAAAGCGCCGATTCTCTATCAGATCGGAAGTGTTGTATTCCGGCAGATACCATTAATCATGGTGATATACGCTGCGGCTGCTGTTGCTCTGTTGCCGATTGTGTACAGGAGTTACAGGCGGCGGGGGCTGCGGAAGCGTTAGATGTGACAGAGTGATGAAAAGAAACCGGGGATTACGAAAAAGCATGCTGCTTGCCCGTAATCCCCGGTTTTAATAGATTATGCAATTCTTTCTTTACTTCTTTTTAATTCATATAAAACGATTTGAAATTGAGATTCATTCAGTATTTTAATCACGATCAGAAACATATATTGGTTACACCCAGGTAACTATACCACAAAAAAGTGCGTACTTGTTGAAAAAGCCGGCGTTCACTACAATAAATCCAGAAAGAAAAACGGAGATGAAAGTCAATGAATAAAGCTGAATGGAGGATACATATGAACGCGCAGGATTGTTTACAGATTTTAAGAGATGTGAAGGATGTGACTTTTGCTACAGCAGATGAGAAAGGCCGCCCGAAAGCACGGATAATCGATGTTATGCTGGTGGAACCGGGGAGACTGTATTTCTGCACTGCCCGTGGGAAAGACTTCTATCAGGAGCTTATGGCAAATGGATATGTGGCAGTGACAGGGATGAACCGGGAGTTTCAGATGGTGCGTCTGGAAGGAAAATCCGTGAAACTTCCGGAACAGAAAAAATGGATTGATCAGATCTTTGAAGAGAATCCTGTGATGAATGATGTCTATCCGGGGGACAGCAGATATATTCTGGAGCCTTTCTGCATTGACAACGGACAGATCGAATTCTTTGATCTGGGCAAATCGCCGATTGAGCGATACAGTTTTTCTCTGGCAAAGGAACCGCTGAGGGAAAAAGGATTTCTCATAACGGACGCGTGCATCGGATGCGGGAAATGCGGCAGGAACTGTCCCCGGAAATGTATTGTTCCGGGGGAAAAAACAGCGTACGTCATCCGGCAGGAGCACTGCCTGCACTGCGGGCTGTGCGCGGAAAACTGTCCGGTTCAGGCAATTATAAGAAGAGGTGAGCAGAAATGATAAAAGACATGATAACGCTTCTGGCTGAGAGGAGCAGCTTTTTTCTCGGTCTGTTAGTGGAACATCTGGAAATATCGCTGGTCGCGATACTGATCGCAGTAGTGTTCGGCGGAATCGTGGGGATACTGATCAGCGAGTTTGACCGGTTGGCAAAGCCCACACTGGCGGTAATTAATTTTCTCTATACGATTCCTTCCATCTCCATGCTGGGATTTCTGATTCCGTTTTCCGGAGTGGGAAATGCAACGGCGGTGATCGCGCTTACGATTTACGCGCTCCTTCCCATGGTGCGCAGCACGCATACGGGAATCTCGAATGTGGATCCGGCGATCCTGGAAGCGGCAAAGGGAATGGGGAGCACCAGGCTGCAGATCCTTGTGAAAATCCGGATTCCGCTTGCCATGCCGGTGATCATGTCCGGTATCCGAAGCATGGTGACGATGACCATCGCGCTTGCCGGTATTGCTTCCTTTATCGGGGCCGGCGGTCTGGGTGTTGCCATCTACAGGGGAATCACGACAAACAATGCTGCTATGACCATGGCAGGAAGTCTTCTGATCGCGATGCTGGCGCTTGTGGTGGATTTCATTCTCGGAATTGTGGAGAAACGGATGCAGAAACGGATGCAGAAACGAAGCGCCAGATCGAAGAAAACAAATCGTCTGATCGGCGCGGCGGCAGTAATTATCTGCCTGTGCCTGATTATTACAACTGTGTTCCGCACCCAGGGTAAGGATACGATCCGGATTGCGACAAAACCCATGACAGAGCAGTATGTGATCGGAGAGATGCTGGACATCCTTATTGAGCAGGATACGGATCTGGATGTGGAACTGACTCAGGGAGTGGGCGGCGGAACATCCAACATCCAGCCGGCAATGGAAAGCGGTGAATTTGACATTTATCCGGAGTATACCGGAACCGCCTGGAACATGGTTATGAAAGAAGAGGGACTGTACACGGAGGATCTCTTTGACACCATGCAACAGTACTATAACGATGAGCTTGGAATGGATTGGATCGGAATGTACGGATTTAACAATACGTACGGACTTGTGGTTCGCAGGGAAATCGCGGAACAGTACGACCTGAAAACTTACTCAGATCTGAGCGCGGTGTCCGATCAGCTTACATTCGGCGCGGAGTATGATTTCTTTGAGAGAGAGGATGGGTATGACGCTCTGTGCGATACTTATAATCTGAACTTCAGAGAAACTATGGATCTGGATATCG
>CALWBC010000246.1 GCA_944375755.1 uncultured Mediterraneibacter sp.
TGGTGAGAATGTTCGGGATGGGACTTGCGGCGGAGTGGGGAACCTGGATCTACAGGGCACTGACATTCCTTGTGATCAGCTGTCCCTGTGCGCTGGTTATCAGCATTCCGCTCAGCTTTTTCGCAGGTATCGGCGGAGCCAGCAATGCCGGCGTACTGGTGAAAGGTTCCAACTATCTGGAGACACTTTCCCAGACAAAGTATGTAGTGTTTGACAAGACCGGAACGCTTACCCAGGGTGTGTTTGAAGTCAACGAAGTGCATCACAATGAGATGGACAGGGAGCGGCTTCTTGAGTATGCGGCTCTGGCGGAGAGCGCTTCCTCTCATCCGATCAGCAAAAGCCTGCAGAGGGCGTATGGAAAAGAGATTGACCGCAGCCGTGTGACAGACATTCAGGAGATCAGCGGAAACGGTGTGACTGCCAGAGTGGACGGTGTTGCTGTGGCGGCGGGAAATTCGAAGCTTATGGATAAGCTGGGCGTGAAGTGGATCGACTGCCATCAGTCGGGAACGATTATTCACATGGCGGTAGACGGCCGCTACGCGGGACATATCGTAATCTCGGATATTGAGAAGCCTCATGCGAAAGAGGCAGTGCAGGCGCTGAAGAAAGCGGGAGTGGAGAGAACGGTGATGCTCACCGGAGATTCCCGGAAAGTAGCGGAACATGTGGCGGCTGATCTGGGGATTGATGAAGTTCACGCAGAACTTTTGCCCGCGGATAAAGTGGCGAAGGTGGAAGAACTCCTCGAAAAGAAACCGGCGAAAGGAAAGCTGGCGTTTGTGGGCGACGGAATCAACGACGCGCCGGTACTCTCAAGAGCGGATATCGGGATTGCCATGGGTGCCATGGGATCCGATGCGGCTATTGAGGCTGCGGATATCGTGCTGATGGACGATGATCCTCTGAAGATTGCCAAGGCGATTAAAATATCCAGAAAATGTCTGCGTATCGTCTACGAAAATATCTGGTTCGCTATCGGTATCAAGCTGATCTGTCTGCTGCTGGGTGCGGTGGGAATCGCCAACATGTGGCTGGCTATTTTCGCTGATGTAGGCGTGATGATTATTGCGGTGCTCAACGCGATCCGGGCGCTGTTTGTGAAGAAATTATAAATAGGGAAAGCCTGAAAGCAAGTTCGGGACGCAGTCAAGTTTGATCTGACCGCGTCCCGAGCTGTTTTTTACGATAGCTTTTTATAAAGATTCAGGATTCCCTCATAATTTTCCCCGTATATAAAATAGTAATCAATGCATCTGCTTCCCTCGGTATGGAGAAAGGTTCCGTACACCGGTATATCGCAGCACATAACGGTTTCTTCCGCCGCGATCCCAAGTCCGTAACCGTATGCGGATACCACAAGAGGCATCCGCATCATCTTTCCGCCGAAGCTGATATAGCGCGCTTTGCTGTTGATGCGCTCCCGGTCTTCCGGAAGGATTCCTTTGACAGACAGCTTTTCTTCTTTTGTCCAGTCAAAATAATTCCAGGTCCGAACCTTAGCGCCCGTCTCAATCCGTCTTGGCAGCAGGCGGGACTCAGTGAGCAGTTTTCTTCCGCTTTTATCAAGGAAACGGATTGCGCCGCTTCGCCTGTCGATCTGAACTTTGAGATCCCCAGTGGCAAGCTCTGCCAGTGATTTCCCCGCGCGGGCAGTCCAGACAGGGACAGCGGCCGGCACATAGTTCCAGTATCCGGAATCGGGCACAGGCGTGTTCCCGTTGAAAAACTGTACCCGGATAATGGAATCATGTACAGGAGTCAGACGCAGAGTTCCATCGGCGCTGATCAGGTCAAGAAAACGTCTGCCGCGTTTGATGTCCCGGACCGACAGGTCGGAAGACATGCGGGCAGTTTCCCTTCCAAGTTTCAGCAGGCTTACGTCCGGGATCGAACCAAAGCGGAATGGGGAAGGATTGATGGGACGGTCAGCTGACCGGGAGTTTTTTAAAACAGAATGTGAGAAAACAGCGCCGGTGCCTTCTGTTTTCCCGCTGCTTTTCTGCCGCTTTCCTGCCGCGGTGGCTGCATTCTCTGACTCCGGCAGCTGTTTCTGCGTTTTTTCCGGAGCCGGCTTCGCGATGAGTTCTGTCAGCTCTCCTGCGTGCAGTACAACCAGTTCGTGGAGGGCGCGGGTCGCCGCCACATACAGAAGTTTCACGTATGCGTCTTCGGCAGGATAGTGTTCGGAAGTCGGATGATAGAGGAGCACGGCATCGAACTCCAGACCTTTGGTATATTCCACGGGAAGAACCATAATGCCTGCCGCAAATTCAGCGGTTTCCGGATCTGTATCGGCAAGTTCAAGTTCCGTACCCAGCTTCTCCTTAACATCCGCGGCTTCTTCCTCATCCCGGCAGATCACGGCGATTGTCTCACGGTTCTCTGACAGCCAGCCGCGGGTCGTCTTTATGGCTTCGGCAGCCATGGCGTCCGAATCTTTACACTCTGTGACGCGCACCGGATTCCCGTGGCGCCGGATCGGATCCACCGGATAGACGGGAAAACTTCCGTGCCGCAGTATCCCGGCTGCGAAATCCGAGATTTCAACTGTGTTCCGATAGCTTTTCTTCAGCACACCGAATCCATCGGGAATTCCCTTCAGCATCAGTGCCTTCAGATCTTCCCAGTCATTCAGTCCGTACCCGAAATGAATGTTCTGGGACACATCGCCCATAATGGTATAGGTGCAGCCGCGCAGACAGTAGCAGAGGGAAGCATACGCCATCATGCCGAAATCCTGAGCCTCATCGATGATCACATGGCTCGCCTCGCGTATGCCGTCTGTTTCCTTGATCCGTTTATAGAGATATGCCAGCGCTGCCAGATCATACAGATCAAAAGCATTTCCGGGATCGGGAACTGATTTCCCATTTTCCGCCTGCTTTCTGAGAAAGTTTTTGTACAGCTCGAAGATGGAGCCTTTCCACATCTTTCCTCCGAAATGCCATCTGTATTTCCGGAAGAGTTCTTTTTGCACATCCGGCGGATACGCGATGTCTTTGCCGGTTGTCTCGTTTTCCAGTCTTGCTTTAAGGATCGAATTGAGCAGATCGATCTTCCCCTGCATGGACATGAGAGGGTTGTTGTCCATACAGTTTGTGACCGTGTTTTTCTTCATGAGCAGGACGCCGTTTTCCAGAACAACATTTTCCGCGGGAATCGTTTCCCGTTCGATCTTCCGGCAGTATTTCTCAAGATCGCGGAACCAGTCGATGCTGCCTTTTAAGCGGACAGCATCCTCATCCTTCCCGACGGGGCGGATGCTGTAAGCCTGGGGATCCCAGTCCTCGTAGAGCAGTCTTATGAAAAGCTCTTCCATCGTCATCTGAGACACTCCGTACACATCCAGATCCGGAAGAACACTGGTGATATAGTTCAGAAGAATCCGGTTGCTGCCGATAATATAGAAATCCTCCGGGCGGAACTCTTCCTCGTAATTATACAGAATATAGGAAATCCGGTGCATTGCCACGGTTGTCTTTCCGGATCCGGCAACCCCCTGTACGATCAGATTCATTTTCGGAGATCTGCGGATCACCGCGTTCTGTTCTTTCTGAATTGTAGCGATGATTTCATTCAGCACAGCACTTTTGTTTCTGGCAAGATATCTGGTCAGAAGCTCGTCATTTGCCACCACATCGGAATCGTAGAAATCAATGAGCCGGTCGTCCGCGATCTCATAGGTGCGTTTGCGCTTCAGGTCAATCTCGCATCTTCCTTCGCTTTTTACCGTGTAACTGCAGCGGCCTGCGGTGTTTTCATAGTAAACAGACGCCACGGGGGCACGCCAGTCTATGACAGCAGGTTCAATTCCGTCTTCTGAGATGCCGACCCGTCCCACATAGTAGGATTCCGCGCAGGGCTGTTTCGGATCCCGGAAATCAATCCGGCCGAAGTAAGGTTTTTTTCGTGCTTTCCGGCACCGGATGAGATCACGCTGATTTTCCCGAAGCTGAGACTGAGTGTTGTGAAAGAAGGAGAGTGCCTCTTTATCCTTTGTCCCATAGGTTTCCATCAGTTCGTGGAGCTCATCGGCCAGCTGTGCGCCGCTTTTTTCCGTTTTTTCAAGATTAGTCTGCGCGATCTCGATGATTCTGGAGAGCTGTTTTTCTTCCGCCTCTCTGCTCAGCCCCGGGATGGGGCGGAACTTTTTCAAATTCTGTTGATTCACTGTAATTCACCTGCCTTTTTCGATTGCTTATTTTGAGAGCGAGATATGTCTACTGCGTAATATATCATTTTTTTACACATTTTCATAGACTGAATCATACCGGTTCTCGGTTGGTCCGCCGCATTAAATGATGAGTGAACAGTTGCATTCGTCATTCGGAAAACTCTTGACTATTTGTTCTGCCCTCTATATAATTATTGCGTATGAATTTTAAATGGAAAGGCTATGACAGAGACAGTAGGGACTATCCGAACATCACAGCGAGCCGGGAGCGGTGCGAGCCCGGTATCAGTAGGCGGTTTCCGAACATCACTCTCGAGCTGCAGCCCCCAAAGCATACGGAAAACAGATGCAGCATGGAAAGTAAGGGCTGACGCAGATCCCGCGTTAGAGGATACCATATGCGAACTGAATTGCTTTTACCACAGAATCAGACAGTGTGTATACGGGGAAGGAAGTTCAAGTATGTTG
>CALWBC010000247.1 GCA_944375755.1 uncultured Mediterraneibacter sp.
AACAGCAGGTAGCTCCGCTGTACAGACCGATTACTTCCGAGTATCTTGACTACGATGAAGTGATGGAGAAATATGATCAGATGATGGAGTGGCTGTCCAAGCTGTATGTGGATACACTGAACATGATCCACTATATGCATGACAAGTATTACTACGAGGCGGCTGAGATGGCACTGATCGATACGAACGTAAGACGTACGTTCGCGACAGGTATTGCCGGATTCTCCCATGTGGTAGACTCCCTGAGCGCGATCAAGTACGCGAAAGTAAAAGCGATCCGTGACGAAGACGGCATCGCAACTGATTTTGAGATCGAGGGCGACTTCCCGAGATACGGAAACGATGATGACCGTGCGGATGATATCGCTGTATGGCTGCTGCGCACATTCATGAGCAAGCTGAAAAAATGCCATACTTACAGAAACTCCGAGCCGACAACATCCATCCTGACCATTACATCCAATGTCGTATATGGAAAGGCAACAGGATCACTTCCGGACGGAAGAAAAGCAGGTGAGCCTCTGGCGCCGGGAGCAAACCCGTCCTATGGCGCTGAGAAGAACGGACTTCTCGCATCTCTGAACTCTGTGGCAAAACTGCCATACGAGCAGGCACTTGACGGAATTTCCAATACACAGACCATCAGCCCGGGAGCACTGGGACATGACGACGAGGAGCGCACGAACAACCTCGTACATGTGATGGACGGATATTTCGATCAGGGAGCACATCACCTGAACGTAAACGTATTCGGAACAGAGAAGCTGATCGATGCCATGGAGCATCCGGAGAAAGAAGAGTACGCAAACTTCACGATCCGTGTGTCAGGATATGCGGTGAAGTTCATCGACCTGACAAGGGAGCAGCAGCTTGACGTAATCGCAAGAACATGCCACGATAGAATGTAATCATTTGGGGACGTAGTAAAATTCACTTTGACTACGTCCCCTTTTGAACAGTGCCCTGTCCCTTTTTGAAGACAGGCCTGTCCCCGCTTGAATAATACACAAATTTGATCCTGATTGGTGCGGATAATTGTTAAATGAATTGTGCATAATTCACATAGGGGACACCCTAAGCTGCAAAAGGGGACAGGGCGAATTGCAGTTTGGGACGTAGTGAAAGTGAATTTTACTACGTCCCCGAAAGGAGAAATTATGCAGGGATATATCCACTCTACAGAAAGTTTCGGTTCAGTTGACGGGCCCGGAGTACGGTTTGTCATCTTTGTCAGCGGATGCCCGATGCGCTGTCAGTTCTGTCACAATCCGGATACATGGAATATGCAGGCCGGCGAGCTCAGAAGCACGGATGAGCTGCTGAAGCAGGCTCTCCGTTACAAAGCCTACTGGAAAGACGGAGGCGGAATTACGGTGAGCGGTGGTGAACCGCTTATGCAGATGGATTTCATGATCGAGCTTTTCAAAAAGGCAAAGGAAATGGGGATTAATACCACGATTGATACAAGCGGCGCGCCGTTTACGAGAGAGGAGCCTTTTTTCGGGAAGTTTAATGAACTGATGAAGTATACGGACCTGCTTCTCGTAGATATCAAGCATATTGATGACGAACAGCATAAGATTCTGACCGGACGCTCGAATGGCAACATACTGGATATGGCAGAGTATCTGTCGGAGACCGGGAAACCGGTATGGATCCGCCATGTATTAGTTCCGGAGAGAAATGACAATGATGAATATCTAAAGAAACTATATGATTTCATAAGTAAATTAAGGAATGTAAAGAAAGTCGAAGTTCTCCCATACCATACATTCGGCGAATATAAATGGAAGGAACTTGGATATGAATACCCGCTGGAGGGAATTGAGCCTCCTTCCAAAGAGAGAATAGAAAATGCGAACAGGATTCTGCATACGAATGCTTCCGGATCCTGACAGAAAGGCACGGCATCGTGAAAACGGTGTACGTGCCTTTTTATGCGATTTCAACAGAGGCGTGCATAAATTGCCCCTTCTGATCCATATAAATACACAAAGATGAGTTGACAATAATGGTATAATTGGTATAATTTTCTTAAGAAAAGAAGCTATAAAGGTAAAAATTCAGAAATAATATATAATTAAAATAAATTATCAAAAAATATAAATCTCATACTTCCTGCTTTGATCAGTGCGAATGGAGATGATAAAAATGGGAAGATCAAATCAGTGAGAAGAGAGATTATATATACGATTACAAGATTAAGAGGAAAGGAGGTAAGAGTTATGAAGAAATTATGTGCATGGCTGTTGGCAGGCGTTATGGTGATCGGTATGGGAATTCCGGTATATGCGGAAGAGAAGTCAGAAGAAAAGACCAGGGATGATACGGAACAGAACCTGACAGTGGAAGAAGAAAACAGGCAGGAGAATGAAATGATACCGGAAGATCAGGAAGCAGACCGGCAGAAGGAAGAAAAAACAGAAACGCAGGAAACGAAAGAGACAGAAGCAAAGACGGAAACGCAGGAGACAAAAGAGACAGAAGTAAAGACGGAAACGCAGGAAACGAAAGAGACGGAAACGAAGACAGAAACGGAACAGCCGAAAAAGACGGAAGTAAAGACAGAAGAAAAAGAAGCGGATGTGGTTCGGGATGAGCCTGCGGCTGAGACGGAAAACAGGAATGGAGAAGAAGCGGCACCTGAGAAAGAGCAGGAAGAGACCGGGAATAACCAGGAGTCAGATACGACGGAGAGTCTGTATGAGCTGATACTGGATCCGGTGGAAGTAACGTTGAAAGAAGGGGAGACCCGTATATTAAAGGTGTCGGTGAGTATGCCAAGAATACGGACGGATCTTGTCTGCAGCTATCAGCTGGAGAGCGACGGAGCGATTGCATTTGATGAGACGACGCATACGATTACCGCGCTTGGCGCAGGTACGGGTTATATCCATGTGACGGCAGACTGGACTGAGGACGGGCAGCCGATTACCCTGAATAAATCCTGTAAAGTGACGGTAGAGAAAGCTGATACAGATTCCGTTATACTGATTAACGGAAAGGAATATGCCGCGGAGGATTCCGCCGGGAAGTCCAATCTTCAGCAGGCGGTGGAAGCTTCCGGATGTGATATCGGGGAAGTGACGGAGATTGAATTCAGAGCAGGCGCAATACGGCAGGATGACTTTGCTTATATTGCGAAGAACGCGGATGCTCTGCAGTATAGTCTGAAGAAATTCGTGATCGGCGATGACGTGCGGACGGCAGGTATACCTGATTCGGCGATCCCGGACGGGGCGTTTTGTACGAAGGCAGGGTACTGCGCACTGACAGACGTATATCTTGGCGCGGGAATCCGCGGGCTTGGACAGAATGCGTTTGGCGGATGCGCTTCGATTCTGAATTTTGAGGCACCCGGAGTTGAATACATAAAGGCAGGCGCTCTCGACAGCGTGAAAGCGCAGACGCTGAGTTTTCCGGGGGTGACGCGAGTGGAAGCCGGAGCGTTCGGCACAACGGCAAAACCGGCGGCCGAGCTGCATCTGCCTGCACTGCAGACGATGGACAACGGAGCTCTGGAGTGCTTTGAAAATCTGAAGGTTCTGGAACTGGCAGCTGTTCCGCCGGAGATGCCCGGGGAATTGAAACTTGCGCCCGAAGTGGCGGAGAACCTGAAACTGGAACTGCCGGCAGGGGCTGTAAAGTATTATGAACAGAGCGGATATTATGATGCGGAGACAAATACCTGGTGCCGGATCGCACTGCCTGAGCAGGAGGCGGGAGAATACACAATCACGCTGATCGCTGACGGACAGACCATCGATGTAATCATACTGCCCCATACGGAAGAGTGCCTGGGGAAACCGATACCGGATGCGCCTGACAGGGAAGGATATATTTTCCTGGAATGGAACACGAAGGCGGACGGAAGCGGTCAGACGGTAAATAAAGATACCAGAATAACGGGAGATCTGTCTCTCTATGCGATTTACCGTGAAGAAGATGTGTATACTGTTACCTTTATGGTGGATGACGAGGCAG
>CALWBC010000248.1 GCA_944375755.1 uncultured Mediterraneibacter sp.
GCGCAGCAGAAGTAGTTGGAATAAGGAAAGTGAGAAACATTATGAATAAAGGAAGAATCATACAGGTTATGGGACCTGTCGTTGACGTAGTTTTTGAGGACGGCGACCTTCCCTTTATCAAGGATGCTCTGGAAGTTGAGAACAACGGACAGAAATGCATTATGGAGGTGGCCCAGCATCTCGGTAACAATGAGGTGCGCTGTCTGATGCTGGCCGCAAGCGAGGGACTTCACAAAGATATGGAAGTTACGGCTACGGGAGCCGGCATCAAAGTGCCTGTCGGAGAAAAGACACTGGGCAGGCTGTTTAACGTGCTTGGCGAGACCATTGACGACGGGGAAGCCATCACGGATTCAGAAAAATGGGTAATTCACAGAAATCCGCCTACATTTGAGGATCAGAGCCCGGTTGTTGAGATTCTTGAGACAGGAATCAAGGTAATCGACCTTCTGGCTCCGTACGCAAAGGGCGGTAAGATCGGTCTGTTCGGCGGCGCCGGTGTAGGTAAGACGGTGCTGATTCAGGAGCTGATCAGAAACATCGCCACAGAGCACGGCGGTTATTCAATATTTACAGGAGTGGGAGAGCGTTCACGTGAGGGAAATGACCTCTGGTCAGAGATGAAGGAGTCCGGAGTACTGGAGAAAACAGCGCTGGTATTCGGACAGATGAACGAGCCGCCTGGAGCGCGTATGCGTGTGGCGGAGACGGGACTGACGATGGCGGAGTATTTCCGTGATGAGGAGCACAGAAACGTCCTTCTCTTCATCGATAACATTTTCCGTTTCACACAGGCGGGATCCGAGGTGTCCGCGCTGCTTGGACGTATGCCTTCCGCCGTTGGTTACCAGCCCACGCTGGCAACGGAGATGGGTGAACTTCAGGAGCGTATCGCATCCACGAAGAACGGATCTGTTACATCCGTACAGGCCGTATACGTGCCTGCCGACGACCTGACAGACCCGGCGCCGGCGACAACGTTCGCCCATCTGGACGCAACCACCGTTCTTTCCAGAAAGATCGTGGAACAGGGTATCTATCCGGCGGTGGATCCGCTGGAGTCCAGCTCACGTATTCTGGAGGCTGATGTAGTCGGAGAAGAACACTATGAAGTGGCCAACCAGGTGAAAGCGATCCTTCAGAAATATAAAGAGCTGCAGGATATCATCGCGATCCTCGGTATGGAAGAACTTTCCGATGAGGATAAGGCGACCGTTATGCGTGCAAGAAAGATCCAGAGATTCCTCTCCCAGCCGTTCTATGTGGCTGAGACATTTACGGGAACTCCGGGTAAATACGTGCCGCTGAAAGAGACCATCCGCGGATTCAAGATGATCATTGACGGTGAGATGGATGAATATCCGGAATCCGCATTCTTCAATGTGGGTACGATCGATGACGTAATAGCCAAGGCAAAAGCAGAGGCGGCGGAATCAGCAGAGTTGGAAGCATAGCAGCATCCGGGAAGCCGGAAGCAGGGGAAGCGGAATCGTGAAAACGGTCCGGATCCCGGCATGAGAGAAACAGGAGCGTATGCATATGGATACATTTGGTCTGAAAATTATAGCAAGTGATAAAATCTTCTACGAAGGACGCTGCAGAAATCTGATTATACCTGCTCCGGACGGACAGAAGGGAATCCTGCCAAACCATGAGAACATGGTGATCGCCGTTTCAGTCGGCATCGCCCGCCTGGAACTCGAAGAGGGAAAATGGTCCGAGGTAGCGGTGGGCACAGGATTTGCGGAGATCGTAAACAACCGTGTGACCCTCCTGGTGGACACGGCAGAACGCCCGGAGGATATCGATATCCGCCGTGCGGAAGAACAGCGCGAACGGGCGGAAGAGCGGATGAGACAGAAGCAGAGCATCCAGGAGTATTATCATACGCAGGCTTCACTGGCAAGAGCCATGAACAGACTGAAGCTTGCACAGAATAAAAAATGGAATCTGTAGATTCGCCTGAGCGGATCCGCAGTAACAAGAAAAATAAAAAAACAATGTCGCGGCTGAAAGGTGCTGAAATCTGCAGTGCCTTCCGGCCGCGCTTTATTTTCTTACAGCTGTTTATTCTTTCATTTCCCGTTTGAAATATTACGAAACCAGCCCCATTTCAATACCTTTTCTGCGGAGATGGAGATGTGGGAGGGTGACTTCGGAGGGAAAACTAGTGCAGCTTGAAGTTTCGGGCGCGGACGTTAAGGCTGGCGGCGGAGTTGTCTGAGCGTAAGCGAGTTCTCCGTCGGCAGTCTTTGCCTTTAGTCCGCACCCGGAACTTTTAGCTGCACTTATTTCCCGGAGCGGAACCCGTACACATCTCCATCTCCGCAGAAATACGTTTTGATAATCCCCCTCTGGTTTCGTCTGTTTTGAAATCGGCTGTTAATGAATGAAACAGCTGCTGCTATATTTTTGCTAAAATACCAGACCTTTATTGACACCTTTCGATACGAATGTTATATTTATGTTAAATACAGGTAAATTAATCAACGGTGGGAGGAAAACATTTACGGCATAAGATACATATTCTGCGGGACATGGGCAGAGAATGTTTTTTGTTTTCCTTGCACCATTTTTTTGTGCGTAAAACCGGCGGATCCGGGACAATCAGGTGGAATTCCATCAGATCCGGGGAAAACGGTGCGGATTGTGATCCGAGGACGCGCGAAGGGAGGATTTATGGACGTATCATTTTCGTATTTCTGTCAGGAGGTATTTTCCAATCCCGTACTTATGATTACGGTATTTCTGACGCTGGGTGTGATATTTGTCAATGGATGGACAGATGCCCCGAATGCTATTGCCACATGTGTGACAACGCGCTGCATGAAAGTGCGGAGCGCGATTCTGATGAGTGCCTTTTTTAATTTTCTCGGGGTGCTTGTAATGACTCACATTAACAGCGCGGTCGCATCTACCATCAGTAATATGGTGGATTTCGGAGGAGAGACCGGTGAGGCGCTGATCGCTCTGTGCGCCGCTCTTTTTTCCATCGTGGTCTACAGTGTGGCGGCTTCGGTTTTCGGAATTCCGACCAGTGAGAGCCACAGCCTGATCGCCGGACTGTCCGGCGCGGCCATTGCCATACACAACGGTATCGGCGGAATTAATTTTAACGAGTGGGTAAAGGTACTCTACGGACTGGTGCTGAGTCTGGTGCTGGGATTCTTCATGGGCTGGATTATCTGTAAGGCGCTCACAATTATCTGCGCGGAGATGGACAGGAGAAAGACCAACGGATTTTTCCGGATCGCCCAGATCTTCGGAGCCGCGTTTATGAGTTTCATGCACGGCGCCGAGGACGGACAGAAGTTTATCGGTGTGCTCTTCCTGGGAATCGCTTTCTGCAACGGACAGAGCAGTGTGGAAGGCATGTTGATTCCGGTATGGCTGATGCTTCTGTGCAGTGTTGTCATGGGAGTCGGAACCAGTGTCGGAGGAGAGAAGATTATCAAATCAGTGGGTATGGATATGGTGAAGCTGGAGCGGTTCCAGGGATTTTCAGCCGATCTTGCCGGAGCGGTATGTCTGCTGCTCTCCAGTGTAGGCGGTATTCCGGTGTCAACGACTCACACGAAGACAAGTGCCATCATGGGAGTCGGAGCGGTGAAAAGACTTTCCGCGATCAACTTTGGCGTTGTAAAGGATATGATGCTGACCTGGATCTTCACGTTCCCGGGATGTGGTCTGATCAGCTTTGTTGTTGCAAAGATTTTTATTGCGGTTTTTTAGGAGGAAAAGACAATGGGAAAGAAACAGGATTCATTTTATTTTGAAA
>CALWBC010000249.1 GCA_944375755.1 uncultured Mediterraneibacter sp.
TGATAATATCTCCTTCTTCCACCAGAGCGATCGGGCCTCCCACTGCCGCTTCCGGTGAAACATGTCCGATGGAAGCGCCTCTTGAAGCGCCGCTGAAACGGCCGTCCGTAATCAGCGCAACCGAAGATCCGAGGCCATATCCCGCAATCGCTGACGTCGGATTGAGCATCTCCCGCATTCCCGGTCCGCCTTTCGGTCCCTCGTAACGGATGACGATAACATCTCCCGGGTTGATCTTTCCGCTCTTGATCGCGGCAGTTGCTTCCTCGTCACTTTCGAAGATTCTCGCCGGTCCTTCATGTACAAGCATCTCATCGCATACCGCAGAGCGCTTTACCACGCTTCCGTCCGGAGCGAGATTTCCCTTCAGAACCGCAAGTCCGCCGGTCTCACTGTAAGGATTGTCAATAGGCCGGATCACTTCCGGATTCTTATTCTCACATCCTTCAATGTTTTCTCCGATGGTCTTTCCTGTGACTGTCAGGCAGTCCGTATGGATCAGGCCCTTCTTGTTCAGCTCATTCATCACCGCGTAGACGCCTCCGGCCTCATTGAGATCTTCAATATAGGTATGTCCGGCCGGCGCCAGGTGGCAGAGGTTCGGTGTCTTCTCACTGATTGTATTTGCGAAATCAATCTCAAAATCCATTCCGATCTCATGAGCGATTGCCGGCAGATGAAGCATACTGTTCGTGGAACAGCCAAGAGCCATATCTACGGTCAGCGCATTCAGAATCGCATCTTCCGTCATGATATCTCTCGGACGGATATTCTTTCTCACAAGCTCCATCACCTGCATGCCCGCATGTTTTGCAAGCTGAATTCTCGCGGAATAAACCGCCGGAATCGTTCCGTTTCCGCGAAGTCCCATACCAAGTGCCTCTGTCAGACAGTTCATGCTGTTGGCCGTGTACATTCCGGAACAGGAACCGCAGGTCGGACACGCCTTGTTTTCAAATTCGCACAGATCCTCATCCGTGATTTTGCCTGCGGCATGTGATCCCACCGCTTCAAACATACTGGACAGGCTTGTCTTCTGTCCCTTGACATGGCCTGCAAGCATCGGTCCGCCGCTGACAAAGATCGTCGGAATATTCACTCTGGCAGCTGCCATCAGAAGTCCCGGAACGTTCTTGTCACAGTTCGGGATCATGACAAGACCGTCAAACTGATGCGCCATTGCCAGCGCTTCCGTGGAATCCGCAATCAGATCTCTTGTCACAAGAGAGTATTTCATTCCGATATGGCCCATGGCAATTCCATCACAGACCGCAATCGCCGGAACCACAATAGGGGTTCCGCCGGCCATTGCCACTCCCATCTTGACCGCTTCCGTAATCTTGTCCAGGTTCATATGCCCCGGTACGATCTCATTGTAGGAGCTGACCACACCGATCAGAGGTCTCTCCAGTTCCTCTTCCGTCATGCCCAGGGCATTGAACAGGGAGCGATGGGGCGCCTGCTGAACTCCTTTTTTTACTGTATCACTTCTCATAATAACTACCTCTCTTTCTATGTTGCTGAACCGATTCACATTTTACTGTGGTATTCCGATGCATGTCCTGCCCGTGATCATCAGGCAATACAGGAGCAGATTCTGTCACCCATCTCCTGTGTTCCGATCTGCGTCATACCCTCGGACATAATATCTATGGTCCGGTATCCGTCCTGAAGCACTTTCTCCACAGCTGCTTCCACTGCATCCGCCTCTTTGTCCAGGTCAAAGGAATACCTGAGCATCATTGCCGCGGAGAGAATGGTCGCAATCGGATTCGCGATTCCCTTTCCCGCGATATCCGGAGCGGAACCGCCGCTTGGCTCGTAGAGACCGAATTTTGTCTCATTCAGGCTCGCGCTTGCCAGCATTCCAATGGATCCGGTTACCATGCTCGCCTCATCCGAAAGGATGTCGCCAAACATGTTTTCCGTAAGGATTACATCGAACTGTGCCGGATCTTTTACAAGCTGCATCGCACAGTTGTCCACCAGCATGTGTTCCAGCGTTACCTCCGGATAGTCCTGCGCCACTTCTTCCACAACCTTTCTCCAGAGTCTGGAAGAGTCCAGCACATTTGCCTTATCCACACTGGTTACTTTTTTTCTTCTCTTCATCGCTATGTCAAATCCGCGTTTCGCAATCCTGCGGATTTCCTCTTCACTGTAGGTCAGCTCATCTTTCGCCACGAGAACGCCGTCCACTTTCTCCGTACTCCTCTTTCCGAAATACAGTCCTCCGGTCAGCTCCCGCATGATCATCATATCAAATCCGCGGTCCGCGATCTCTTCCTTCAGAGGGCAGGCGCCTTTTAATTCTTTATAAAGCACTGCCGGCCGAAGATTCGCAAACAGATTCAGGCCCTTGCGCAGTTTCAAAAGTCCCGCCTCCGGGCGTTTGTCCGGCTCCAGCTGATACCACGGAGAAGTCTTCGCGTCCCCGCCAATCGATCCCATCAGCACCGCGTCACTCTCTTTTGCAGCCTGAAGTGTCTCTTCCGTAAGCGGCACTCCGTTCACATCTATGGAAGCGCCTCCCATCAAAAGCTGTGTATAAGAAAAGGAATGGCCGTAGACCTCCCCGATCCGGTCAAGCACTTTCATTGCCTCGTCCACGATTTCGGGTCCGATTCCATCCCCTTTAATTACTCCGATCTTCATATCCATAACCGCTCATCCTTTCAATTTTGAATCGCCCCTTACAGTGCCGGGAGCGTATATCATTGTTTATCATACCTCATTTCCCGTGGTGTTTCAAGTATCTGGGCGCAAAAAACAGAGGACGCTCTGTTATTTATCCTTCATTTATTGCCGGAAACAGCGTCTTTCCATACTCTGATGCCGCAATATAATAAAAATACGGCACATAAAAACACCGGTGCCGGAAAAGACACAAGTTCTCTTCCGCCGCCGGTGTTCTCATCAGTCGTATTTCATTTTCAGCTGCAAACTTCCTTATTCAGCACCCGGTTTTTCAATCTGGGCAATCGCCGCTTTCTGCATCGGAATGCGGCAGTTCTTATTATTTCCGAATTCCACGATCACATCGTCATCTGTGATGTCGATGATCACTCCGTAAAATCCGCTTGTTGTAAGCGCTGTATCGCCTACTTCCATGGAAGCCAGCATGGCCTGTACTCTTTTCTGCTCTTTCTTCTGCGGGCGCATAAGAAGAACCCACATCAGACCAAGTACAACAACCCATACAATCAGCATCATGACCATATCCATACCTGTATTTCCTCCTAACTTTCTACCAACAATAAGACTACTATACACAAAAATGGCATATTCTTCAAGCGATTTTCAAAAAAAGCCGAAATAAAGTGGAGATTCCCTTGTCTGGCAGGCCAGGTTTTCTTCTGAAAGATTCCGGCCGGCAAACTAAGACGAAACAACTGCGGTACCTGTGACTGCCTCCAGTTTCTTTTTCTTATATGCCTGATACTCGCCCGCATCAATGGCATCCCGGATTTCTTCCATCATCGTGTTGTAGAAATAGAGGTTATGCAGAACACAAAGTCTCATTCCAAGCATCTCTTTTGCCTTGAGAAGGTGGCGGATATATGCACGGCTGTAGCTTCTGCACGCAGGGCATCCGCAGCCCTCCTCTATGGGCCGGTCATCCAGTTCATACTTTGCATTGAACAGATTCATCTTCCCGTGATTCGTATAGACATGGCCGTGCCGCCCGTTTCTTGTAGGATATACGCAGTCAAAGAAATCCACGCCTCTGTCAACGCCTTCCAGTATATTGGCCGGCGTTCCCACACCCATAAGGTAAGTCGGCTTATTTTCCGGCAGATAAGGAACAACCGCGTCCAGAATCCGGTACATTTCCTCGTGACTCTCACCGACTGCCAGACCTCCCACCGCGTAGCCGTCAAGATCCAGCTCTGTAATCATCTGTGCATGCGCAATACGGATATCCTCATACACCCCGCCCTGATTGATGCCGAAGAGCATCTGATGGGGGTTAATCGTATCAGGAAGAGAATTCAGACGGGCCATCTCATCTTTACACCGTTTCAGCCAGCGCGCTGTACGCTCAACCGAATTCGCGATATACTTTTTATCCGCAACACTGGACGGGCACTCATCAAAAGCCATCGCGATGGTTGACGCCAGATTGGACTGTATCTGCATGCTCTCTTCCGGTCCCATGAAGATCTTTCTCCCGTCAACATGGGAATGGAAATGAACGCCCTCCTCCTTGATCTTGCGCAGAGAAGCCAGGGAAAACACCTGAAATCCGCCCGAATCCGTCAGAATCGGCTTGTCCCAGTTCATGAATTTGTGGAGGCCGCCCAGTTTTTTCACCACCTCATCTCCCGGTCTTACATGGAGATGGTAGGTATTGGACAGTTCCACCTGTGTCTTGATCTGCCTGAGATCATCCGTGGACACAGCGCCCTTGATGGCTGCTGCCGTTCCCACATTCATAAATACCGGCGTCTCAATCGTTCCGTGTACGGTGTGGAACCGTCCTCTTTTCGCTTTTCCGTCTTTTTTTAATAATTCATACATGTTCTGTTTTATTATCCTCTGTTCTATAATATTTCTGTCATATGACTCTTATGACTTTCCGGTCATCAATCGTGAATCACAACCGGAGTTCCGGCGCTGAGCATGTCGAACAGTTTTCCTGCCTGATCCACCGGCATATTCACACATCCGTGGGAGCCCAGCGTCTGGTAGAGATTTCCGCCGAATGCCGGCTGCCAGTTCGCGTCATGGAAACCGTGTCCCTGCCAGGTAAACGGCATCCAGTAGGATACAGGTGTCTCATAAATCGGCTTTCCGGTCTTCGGATCTGTCTCTCCTTTCAGAGTTGCATTGCGTTCTGTATACAGTATATAGTACACTCCCACAGGTGTCTCCCTGTCAGGCGTGGGAAGTCCTGTAACCACATCTGTCTCAAGGGCAATGGATCCGTCAACAATATACCACATATGCTGAGCGGAGCGGTCCACCTCCAGATAGGTTGTGCCCCAGTCCTGAGCGGAATGGGACGCCGCAGTCTGGGCATACGCCGGCTCTCTTGTCGCCACTTCACCGTTTTTAATACTGTTGATCAGATTCTGTGTCTCCGTGTCTTCATCAACAGACCAGCCATAGGTTCCGCCGGAAACCTCAACCGTCTTCCCGCCCGGCGTTGTAATCGAACGGGTAGATCCGACCGTATCGTAAGTAGCGCCAAACTGACGCATCCACTCTCTGACCGCATCTTCGTTAAATGTCACCTGCATGTTCTCATCGCAGGTAAGCCAGGTAGAAATCAGTGTTTTGTCTACCACTACATTTTCCGTCATCGGATAGGTAATGCTCGCCTTGCAGTACTCATTCATCGTGTCGCAGGCTGCCTGAACCTCCGGTGAATCCGAGGTGTACTTCGGAACTTTATAACACTGTTCCTCTTCCATATTCAGGTTCGACTTAAATTCCGTAATATATTCCTTTACTTTTGAAGTAAGCTGTTCCATATCCACAGCGCTTCCATATACTTCCGGCTCCACGACGAAGGAATTTCCGTCAAATTTCGGATAGGCGGAAACCGGCTCCGTCTGCTCTTTGAGTACGGCCTGAAGAGACTGAATTTTCTCATTGAGAGCATTTTCATCATATTCCACGCCGATTGTGACATCCGCGGATGTTCTGGAGAACAGCGCGCCGATCCACAGCAGCGGATTCTGAGCCTTCAGCGCGTCCTCTACATCAGAACTCTCCTTGTATACAAGCCCGATATCCGTTCCGCTGATCACATCCGAAGCATTGTCCATCTCCTGAATGGTAAGCTTGTATCCATCTACCTGCTGTTTCAGATATTCCTCCACGGCATCAGCCGTTTTCCCGGAGAAATCCTTCCCGTTAATCGTTGTATTCACATAAAAGTGACTGATGAAAAACGCGGAAATTCCAAGATAGATTACCACAAGCGCACCTACGATGCTGCCTGCAATAATCCACGGCTTCTTTCCCATGCTTTTTCCTTTTCTTCTTCTGTGTCTTCTTTTCTTTCTGTCCATCCTTGCTGTCTCCCGGGAGTCATCCGGTTCTGTCATCTCTTCCACGGAATCGTAATCTTCGGAATCATAACCTTCATAATCCTCATAATCCTCATCCTCGAATCCGTCGCCGTCTCCCTCTTCCGTATCATATTCCGCATCCTCCGGTTCCCCGTCTTCAAATTCAGTCCCGTTATCCATGCGGTCTCTCTCCTCTATGTAATCAGTATCTTCGCAGCTGGTTTCTTCCATACCGGATGTGTTCTCCGGAACCCCTGCATTATCCTGATGTATGCCGGTTTCCAATTCCCTGTTATCGCTCATCAGACATTCCTCTCCCCTATTCAATATCTGTGCACCATTATATTACGAAAGAGTTGAAATGTACAGACAATAATTATTTCTTAAAACAAATTTAAAATATTTAAAATTACAATAATATTCTCCACGCTCTTGTCAACTTCACGCTTCTTCTTATATAATATTTCTGTTTCATGAACATTTCTGTTTTCAGCGCAGCAGCTGACAATGAAAGGAGTACATCTATGAGTGGTTCAACATATGGGAAATTATTCCGCGTCACAACATGGGGGGAATCCCACGGCCCGGGAATCGGCGCGGTCATAGACGGCTGCCCGGCAGGGCTGCCTCTCGGCGAAGATGATATTCAGAAATTTCTCGACCGCAGGAAACCCGGTCAGAGCCGTTATACAACCAAAAGAAACGAATCAGATACAGTGGAGATTCTGTCCGGAGTTTTTGAGGGAAAAACAACCGGAACTCCCATCTCCATTCTCGCCCGCAATCAGGATCAGCGCTCCCGGGACTACGGAAACATCGCTTTCCTTTACCGACCGGGCCATGCGGAC
>CALWBC010000250.1 GCA_944375755.1 uncultured Mediterraneibacter sp.
ATGGTGACTGTGAACACTTTCTTTTCTGCCGTGCAGCAATCACTATTCATGGTGATGACTATGGAAATGAAGTGTAGTCCAAGCATAGAAATAATTTGACCTATACGAAAGATTTCAACATTTATAAGCACTTCCTCCCGGGAATTAAAGGACAGGCGGTTTTTCGGGTTTGTCAGACATATGTTACAGAGAGCAAATATCTTTGAGAACTTCATTGGGTGATTTCCACCCCAGCGGTCACATCGGAAAGTTGTTGTAATCCCTGCTGTTATGGATTTTTATCCGCTTCGCAAAGTCCTCAAAGGAATAAAAGCGGTGGATTGCGCGGATGTGGTCCTTTTTTATTTAGTTGCAACACATCTATTGTAAACTTGCAAAGGACTTGGCGATAATTGCAATTTTGAGCTTGACAAGTAAATGAGAAAAATGCAAACTTATTAGAAAGAGCAAAAACAGGAGGTAGGTCGTTGAATGTCTGAAATTTCATTAGCAAATCAAATTTATATAGACTTAAGAGAACAAATACTTGATGGTACAATTATATCTAATGATATTATTAATGAAAAGATTATAGCATCAAAATACAATGTAAGTAAAACTCCCGTCCGTGAAGCATTACATCGATTATGCCAAGAAGGTTATTTAAAAAGCTATCCAAGAAAGGGGTATATGGTCAATGAAGTTAGTCAACAGGATTGCTGCCTTATTCAACAATTGCGTTTCTATCTTGAATCTGCCGCTATTGATCAGATAGTTGAATCTGCTGATGATGAGAAGATCAAAATGCTCTATGATATTATTGCAGAACAGAAAGAAAAAAAACCAAAGGAAAAGAATCCATATAACGCTGTAAATACTCGCTTTCACCTTTCCCTGGCGGCTTTGGCTGAAAACCACTACATATATGACGTGTTATACCAGTATGTCAGTACGATTACCCGGGGAGTTATAAAGTATCCGGCAATGGCGAAACTGCAGAGAAAGGAATACCACGATGAAATTGTAGATGCTTTACTGGAGCGAGATAAGGAAAAAGCTAAAAAATTGCTGTACGAGGATTTAAGCTCAGTATTTTTCTTTAAGAAATAGTTTAAATTGAGGTTTAACTATATGAAAACTACGGCAGGTCCAGATATTGTTCGGACTTGCCGTAGTTTTTACGTTTTTCTGTATTTTCAATTTTATCTAAGAATTTATATTGACAGAGAAAACAATCTGCAGTAAAATACATCCAATGATATGTTCAGTGAAAGTATCGCATTATTTTGAAAGGAGTTATCCATGAAAAAAAGATTTGCAATTGTGATGACACTCATTATGACTTTTTCTTTACTGGCCGGATGCAGTTCTGAATCAGAACAAAGCGGCAGTGCAGAGGAAAACAAATTGATTTTGGGAATTGAAAGTGAGCTTACCAGTTTCGATGTAGAAAATGGGGATTTTGCTTTGGATTTTGTTATCCGAAGATGTCTGTATGAGCCATTGGTCCACGTTGATCCTGTTTCCGGTGAGGAAGAGATGCGTTTGGCGGAGAGCTATACTGTATCTGATGATAAAACTGTTTATACTTTCAAATTGAGGCCGGACGTCAAAATGCACGATGGAAGTACACTGACTGCTGACGATGTGGTTTATTCTTTGAATCTGACAAAAGAATCTTCATATGTAGGAAAAAACCTTTCGGCAATGAAACAAGCTCGCGCAGTAGATGATCACACTGTAGAGGTCACACTGAATGCGCCGTATGCAGCATTTATGAAAAATCTTTCTATGTGTTTTGTCCTATCAGCTGAGGCGCACAGGGCAGGCACAGATGCTTTTAATGAGGAGCCGGTTGGCTGTGGGCCTTATAAATTTGTATCTTATGAAAATGATAATAAGATTACTTTAGAGGCCTTTGACGAATACTATCGAGATACGGCGCCGATTGAGACGATAGAAATCAGAATGTTTGCAGATACCAGTTCCCTTGCTATCGCGATGGAAAGTGGAGAACTGGATGCAGCAGCAGGAATTAATCCTGTAGACTATGAGAATGTGGTCAGCAATGACAATATTGTGGTAGATGAGATAGCAACGACGAAGTTCTGTATGCTTTCCATGAATGAAGAGACAGAGCCGTTTAATGATAAAAAGGTTCGGCAAGCGATCAACTATGCTATAGACAGACAGTTTGTACTGGATGCCAGCAGAGAAGGAAAGGGAAATCCGACGTCTCTGTTATTTAATACGGCAATGACCTGTACGGAGGGTGTCGAGGAATATGAATATGATCCGGAAAAGGCGAAACAGTTACTGGAAGAAGCAGGCATTTCACTACCGCTGACTCTTAATACAAAGTTATCGACTTATGAAGGATGTAAGACAGAAGCAGAGGCGATACAGGAGTCTCTTGCCAATGTAGGCATCAATGTGGAAATTGAAATATTAGAATCAGGAGCATTGTATGGAGGACTTGCTTCAGGCGATATACCGTTTTCATTAACTCGTCTGGGGACATCGGCCGTTGATCCTGATCAGTACTATAATATGGTTTCGGAAAATGGATTTTCCTCGCTGAACTATTCTCGATATGTGAATGATGAAGTAGAAGAACTCATGGTGCAAGCCCGCAGTGAGAAGGATGAGGAAGAAAGAGATACTCTTTACCGGGAAGCATTGGAAATCATTCAGGATGATGCACCGTATGCGGTAATCTATGAAATGCCGGATTTAAATGCCAGCGTGAAAAATCTGAATGTAAATTGGGGCTTGAACGGAATGTATTATCTCTACGATTTCAGTTGGAAATAAGATGTAATTTTGAGCCGTCGATGCTAACCTTTTGGCGGCTCAAACAGGAGCGTTGGACGGATGTATAAATACGTTATAAAGAGAGTTTTACTAACCATACCGGTTTTACTGGGGGTTTTGCTTATCGTGTTCACCATTATGTCATTGACTCCCGGTGAACCTGCCAGATTGATCCTGGGAGCTTCGGCGGATCAGGCGGCTATCGACGCATTTAACCAGCTTCACGGTCTGGATGCGACCTTTCCGGAGAGGCTTTGGAATTATTTGAAGGATATTGTAACAGATTTGGATTTTGGAAGATCATATCGGAGTGATAAACCGGTGTTCGATATGATTCTGGGCAGGTTTCCGATAACATTCATGCTCGCAACGCTATCGATTTTTTTCAGCGCAGTGATAGGAATTGTTTTGGGTGTTGTATCTGCAGTAAAACAGTATTCTAAACTGGATGCAACCCTGACCGTAACAGCGATGATCTTCGCTTCCATTCCTTCGTTTTGGCTGGGAATGATGCTGATTTTGGGGTTTTCCCTTAATCTGCATATGTTTCCCTCTCACGGGGCGGATTCGTGGCAGAGCTATGTTTTGCCCGTGTTGACCCTCGCGGTATCAGCTGCTGCAGGGCTTCTGCGAATGACGCGTTCGGCTATGCTGGAAACTATACGAATGGAGTATATTCGCACTGCAAGAGCCAAGGGCGCCAGTCCCCGCGATGTGATATATAAACACGCGTTGAAAAATGCCCTTCTTCCCGTGGTAACCAGTCTGGGAATCAGCTTTGGAACATCGTTGGGTGGAGCGGTAGTAATTGAAACTGTTTTCAGTATCCCGGGACTGGGTATGCTGATCGTCAATGCCATACGCGATAAAGATTTTCCTCTTGTCATGGCAAGCATCCTTTTTCTTGCAGCGTTATTCTGCCTGGTTATGCTGATTGTGGATTTGATTTATGCCTTTATTGATCCGAGGATTAAGTCGAAGTATTTAAATTAGGAGGCTTTGCGATGAAAAAAAATTTGCTGATAAATATTGACGACGTTTCCGGAATAAAGGCGGATAAAGAAAGTCATGCAAAGGAAATCTGGAGAAGACTGCGAAAAAATAAAACCGCTATGGCGGGTATGCTGATTCTCGGCATTTTCGTTTTGGTTGCGTTATTTGCAGATGTTATAGCACCATATGAAACAGCTGTTGCACAGGACTCGTCGATGCGGCTTCAACCACCGTCTGCGGAGCATTTTTTCGGAACCGATCGGCTGGGACGCGATGTGTTTGCCAGAGTGGTACAGGGTGCCAGAGTATCCCTTTCAATCGGTCTGTTTACAAGTTTGGGATCACTGATAATTGCAGTAATTTTTGGGTCCCTGGCCGGTTATTATGGCGGGAAAACTGAAACGCTGATTTTACGTATTGTCGATGTATTTATGTGTATACCTTCGATATTGCTCTCTCTGGCTGTGGTCGCAGCTTTAGGGCCAAACATGATTAACCTGCTGATTGCCATGATGATATCGGCGGTTCCAGGGAAGATCAGATTGATTCATTCTGTGATTCTCAGCGTCGGAGATCAGGAGTATGTGGATGCAGCAAGGGTATACGGCTGCAGTGACGCAAGGATCATATTTAAGTATATTCTTCCAAATGCTTTGGGCGTTATCATCGTAGATACAACCATGGGAATTGCCGGAACGATTTTAGGAGCGGCCAGTTTGTCCTTTATCGGTATGGGAATTCAACCGCCTGCACCGGAATGGGGTTCCATGCTGTCAGAGGCCAGCGAATTTCTGCGCAGAGCACCATATCTGTTGGTTTTTCCAGGGGTATCTATCCTGTTGTCCGCGATGTCGTGCAATTTGCTTGGAGACGGTATCAGAGATGCGTTTGATCCGAAACTGAAAGACTGAGGAGCATTAAATGGAAAATCTATTAGAAGTTAAAAATTTACAAGTACATTACGAGACAGATAAAGAGACGGTATATGCTGTTAACGGTGTTTCTTTTACAATTCAGAATGGAGAAACTTTGGGATTAGTCGGTGAAACCGGAGCAGGAAAAACGACAATTTCCCTGGCAATTCTGCAGCTCCTTTCTGAAAGAACCGCACGGATTCCAAAGGGAGAGATTTATTTTAAAGGAAAGAATCTGCTCGATCTTGGTGAAAAAGAGATGCAGTTGATCCGGGGCGAGGAGATATCCATGATTTTTCAGGACCCGATGACGGCGCTTAATCCGATTATGACCATCGGTAAACAGATAGCGGAGGCGCTTCGTCTTCACAATCACCAGGGTTTGTCCCTGTCGGAAATAGAGGAAAAAGTCGATGAGGTTCTGAAAATGGTAGGAATACCTCCGGAGAGAAAGACAGAATATCCGCATCAGTTCTCCGGTGGGATGAAACAGAGAGTTGTTATTGCCATCGCATTGGCCTGTGAACCGCAGCTTTTGATTGCCGACGAACCGACGACAGCCCTGGATGTTACTATCCAGGCACAGGTGCTGTTGATGATGAAACGCCTAAGACAACAGTTGGGGACTTCGATGATATTAATTACTCACGACCTGGGCGTCGTTTCAAAGGTATGTGATAACGTGGCTGTCATTTATGCGGGAGAGATTGTTGAATACGGAACTTTGAGAGATGTCTTTTCTGGTAAAGTACACCACCCGTATACGGTTGGACTGTTCGGGTCAATACCGAGTCTGACGGCAAAAACACGAAGACTTCAGCCTATAGAAGGGCTGATGCCGGACCCGACGAAAGAAGTACAGGGATGCCGTTTCGCAGATCGCTGTCCGCATGTTCGGGAAATCTGTCGGAGAGAATCCCCTTCGATATTTGCGGAAGGGTCCCATCAGGTTAAATGTCATTTGTTCAGAGAGGAGGAAAAGCATGCCTGATATTATTCTTGAAACACAGAATTTAAAAAAATACTTTAAGACCAGAAGAGGCATGCTCCATGCCGTAGACGGCGTGAACCTGAGAATTGAAAGAGGAAAAACACTGGGAATCGTCGGGGAATCCGGTTGCGGAAAATCGACTCTGGGCCGCACGATTGTACACTTATATGAACCGACGGCAGGGAAAATCCTGTTTAATGGTACAGATATTTCTCAGTTAAAGAAAAAAGAGCAGAAAAGACTGCATACCGATATGCAGATGATTTTTCAGGATCCGTTTTCCAGTCTGAATCCACGCATGAGCGTGCAGGAACTAATTCTTGAGCCGATGCTTGTAAATGACATATATGACACAAGAGAACAGGTGTACGCCGCGTCTGCCAAGCTGATGGATATTGTCGGGTTGGCAAAGCGGCTGGCAAGTGCATATCCGCATGAGCTGGACGGTGGACGCAGACAGCGGATTGGCATAGCCAGGGCGCTGTCTGTAGGACCGACCTTTATCGTGTGTGATGAACCGGTCAGTGCTCTGGATGTTTCAATCCAGGCTCAGATCCTGAATTTACTGATGGATTTGCAGGACGAGATGGGACTCACCTATATGTTCATCACCCACGATCTGTCTGTAGTCAAGCACATCTCCAACGAGATTGCAGTGATGTACATGGGACAGGTTGTAGAAAAAGCCGCTTCTGATGAACTGTTCGCGCATCCGCTTCACCCTTACACACAGGCTTTGATTGCGGCGATTCCAACGCCTGATATCGATGACGGAGGTTTCAGTGATCTGGAGCCGATAAAGGGAGAAGTGGTGAGTCCTGTTAATCCGGCACCCGGGTGCAGATTTGCAGTTCGCTGTCCGTATGCATCATCGGGTTGCACAGATCAGGAATTGACGCTGAAAGAAGTTCGGCAGAAGCACTATGTTGCTTGTCCGTACATAGAAACAGAGGAGGAAAATGACAATACAAAGGTATAAGTGTTTAGATCCGCGAGGAAGCAGGTCAGATATTCAATATAAGTCATTGACAGAAAGAAAAGAGCTGATAGGCAATAAAGTATTCTTACTGGATATCTGCAGACCGAATTCAGATACCGTCAGCAGAATTGTAAAGCAGCATATGAAAGACTTTCTTCCTGACAGTGAATTGGTTTACCATGGAAAAAAGAACGGTTATCGTTACGATGAAGCGTCCGAGTGGTGGGAGACGCTATACAGGGAAGCGGCGGGAGTTGTGCTTCTTGTAGGTGACTGCGGATCAGGAACAATGCGCATGTTGGAGATGCAAAATCAGCTCGAAGATCACGGAGTACCGACTGTGTCTATTGTCTGTACCCCATTTATCGAAGATGCGCGGGCAGTTTCCCATACATTGGGGAGAAATTTGCGATGGATAGAAATCCCCTATCCAATTACTGATATAACAGATGACGAACTGGAGAAAAATATTGCGCCGAAGGCGGGAGCTTTTGCTGAAGCACTGATAAAACCATTAACGGCTGAAGAACAGTTTACAGGTGTTGTTCGCGAAGAACAAAGACCCAGGTATCTTGTGGAGGGAACGATATTGGATATCCAGGAGTTTTTTTCCGAGCAGGAATTGACTGACGGGTTGCCGATTATTCCGCCCACAGACGCGGCAGTAGAAGCCATGCTGAAAGGAACCAGCCATGCCAAAGATGAATTGGTGGGAAAGATTCCGGTAGAATATCTGAATGCCACAGTAGAAAAGGTGGCCATAAACGGTGTTATGTGTGGCTGCCTTCCGGAGCATATGCCAATTTTATTGACAATTTGTGAAATATTAGCGGACAAACAGATGGATGTCAATGTAAGCGTCCGCAGCACGACCGGTTTTGCTTATTGGGGATTTGTCAATGGTCCTGTAGCAAAGGAAATCGGCATGAATTCGTCAACTAACGCTCTCGGTCCGGGAAATTCTGCAAATGCTACCATCGGTCGTGCGATCCGCATGTTTATCCATAATCTGGGGGGAGCTCGGGTCGGCGTTAATGAAATGGCGACTATGGGGAACCCTTTGAAATACGGATTTTCCTTTGCAGAGAACGAAGCTGAAAGTCCGTGGCCTCCCTATCATGTGGATAAAGGCTTTGACGCGGGTGAAAGCTGTGTTACAGTGTGCGAAAGCTGGGGATTCAGAACGCAGGGACTGACTAGCTACGGAAAAGTAATGGGACTGGAAAACATACTCTGGAGTGCAAAAAATGTGGAAAGTGCATTTGGACTGGGCAAAGAACGAGGCATTATGATTTTACTTGATCCTCTCCTTGCAAAGCAACTGGCAGCCCGGGGTATTAAAAAGCAGGATATACAGGAATATATGTGGAAAAATCTGACGCGAACCGTAGCGGAATGGAAGAACTGTCTGAGCTATTCGTCAGACGTGCGAGGAAATCTGTATCCCGCAGAATATCTGGATTTGCCGGATGATGCGGAGATTCCTAAATTGGCAGGACCGAAAAATGTACAGATCGTTGTTGTGGGTGGAGAGAACAGCCCTTTTTATCAGATTTATGATTCGGTAAATCCATATCACTGTGTGACGAAATCGATTGAAAAGTGGAGGTAGTTGATGGAGTTTGGTTTAAACGGCCGGGTCATGGAAATTACGGCCCGCTATATGATAAACGCAGGATATGCGGGTTGCGATCAGAATGCAGTAAAGGCGCATATCAAAGAACTGGCGGCAATTGGCGTCGATGTTCCGGGGCAATGCCCGACATTTTATCCTGTTCCCGTGCAGCAGTTATTACAGGCTGAAAAGATTCAGACGGGACACGGGAAAACTTCAGCAGAGATAGAATATGTTTTCATCTGCAGCAATGGGAAATCCTATCTGACGGTAGGGAGCGATCATTCGGATCGAGATCTGGAAGCTTACAGCGTGTGTGCTGCTAAGCAAATCTGTCCCAATGTCGTGGCAGGAGAACTGTGGAGGTATGATGATGTTGCGGATCATCTTGATAAACTGCGTTTGCTCTGCGAAGTTGGTGAGCAGAATGATACTTGGAGAGTGTACCAGGATGGCCGGGTATCTGATCTACTGTCTCCTGAGCAGTTGTTGGAGATGGGGGCGTCTGTAATTGGCGGCAAAGATGATATTGTGCTGTATTCCGGGACGATACCGACTATTGGGGATATCTCTTTCGGAACAAGATGGCGCATTACGATGGCTGACACAAAATTGAATCGTAAAATTTCTGTTATGTACGAAGTGGAGATATTGCCGCCAGGGATAGAATAGGAGGTAGGACATGGCAAAGAAAGAAC
>CALWBC010000251.1 GCA_944375755.1 uncultured Mediterraneibacter sp.
TTTTTCAGCCCTTTAGAAGTTCCCGGATTCTGGAACGGAGCGCGGAACATACCTCTCCACTCTCAGAATACGATTCTTCAAATTTTACGCTCGATTCCGGACACTTTACCGAAACCTCTTAGTGAACTAAATAGCTGTTGCACTGAATAGCTGAAGTATTAGAGAGTATATCCCGCCACATATCCTTCGTGCACGGCATCGATTCCCTGACGGACGGATACAGCATCTCCGATGACAGTCATAGGAACTTTCCCTTCCAATTCTTTTTCCAACGGATTATAGGATTTGCCACCAACTCCGATAACGATATCTGTAAAGCCGTCATATGTTTCATCTTTCCCGTTCTTTTCGATAATAACTGAATTTTCTGTTAGCTCTTTCACCTTTGCGTTTGTATAACAGGAGACATTTTTATTTTTCAGATATTCGAACAGGAAGAGCTTGACGGAACCTTCGGTTTTTGCACAGAGTTCCCCTGTCATTTCAAATACCGATGCTTTTCTGTTGGTAGAAGCAATGAACGCTGCTGTTTCTGCTCCGACTTCTCCGCCGCCGATGACTGCGGCATTTTCTTTTATGGATTTCCGGCCGGAAAGAATATCAGTGGATGTTACTACATTTTTATTGTCAATGCCTTTAATTGGCGGAAGGGCAGGAGTGGCTCCGGTTGCGAGTATTACGTGATCGGCATGCAGCTCGAGTATTTTTTCTGCGGTCATTTCCGTATTCAGATGTACATTTACATTCAATTTTCTCAACTGAGATTGCTGATAACAAACCAGTGTTGTTAATTCCTGCTTGTATGGAGGCATTGCAGCCAGATTCCACTGACCTCCAAGCTTTGAATCTTTCTCATACAGATCTACCTGATGACCACGTTTTGCGGCTGAAATGGCAGCTTCCATTCCGCCTACTCCGCCGCCAATGACTGCAACTTTCTTTCTGACGGGAGCTTCTTCCTGTGGAAATTCATATTCGTAACCCAGCCGCGGGTTTACGGTGCAGTGAATCGGAGAACATTTATACAGATTTTCCACACATCCGATCTGGCATCCGATACAGTGTCTGATTTCTCCGATCTGACTATTTTTTACTTTGGCGGGGAACATCGGATCGGCGAGAGACTGCCTTCCCATTGTTACCATATCACAGCGCCCTGCTTTAATAGCGGCTTCGGCGATATAAGGATCGTTATATCTGCCGACGTTAATAACAGGAATGGATACCACTTTTTTAAGTTCTTTGGAAAGATCCTGAGATTCACCGTGCTTTACAGCAGCCGGTGGAAGCATGTACTGAATGGTTGTATAGTTTCCGATGGAAGAGTGAAGGGCGTCAATACCCGCGTTCTCATACATCATTGCCAGAGCCAGAGAATCAGGGAGTTTCAGGCCTTCTCCGTTGGGGAGATACTCATCAGTGGACATACGATAGATCAGCGGGAAGTCATTGCCGACTTTGCTTCTGATATTTCTAATGATGTCCAGAGAAAATTTTGCACGCCCCGCGAGATCTCCGCCGTACTCATCGGTACGTTTGTTGGAATACTGGGATGTGAATTCCTGGATCAGGTATCCGTGAGCACCGTGGATTTCCACCGCATCGTAACCGGCCTTTTTCGCCCGTAGCGCAGCGTCGCCAAAGGATTCGATGATTTCATGAATTTCATCGAGGGTAAGTTCATTGGGTGTAATAGGTGATGTGGGATCCGCGATCGGGGAGGGAGCGACCAGAGGCGCACCGGTATAGAGTGACTGTCTGCCGGCGTGTACGAGCTGAACAGCAATCTTTACGCCCTGATCATGTGCCGCTTTGACCAGTTCTTTCTGCCCTTCGATCTGATCATCAGAATATAAACCAAAAAATTTGTCAAAAGCTTTTCCACTCTCAATAGCGGCATGAGCCTCATTAATAATCATTCCCCATCCGCCGTTTGCTTTTTCACGGACATATTCTATATATTGTTTTGTGACTTTCCCGTTTTCTTGAGCAAAACAAGTGACCATTGGGGATACGATCAGTCTGTTATCAAGTTCAAGAGTTCCTATTTTTACTTTGCTGAATAGATTTTCAAACATTTTATGTTCCTCCTAACATAGTAATAAAACATATACCGAACGCGTTCTAACCATGTTCTAATTATAACAATCAAACATGACACCGTCAATTGGATTTCAGATTTTCACTGCAAAAATTTATAACAATTCAGCCGGGGGATCTTTTACAAAAAGTTTGTTTCAGGTTAATTATTTTCTTGCCCGGAAATTTCTTTTTCGCTATACTGTTATCATAGTAAGGAGTGAAAAAATTACATGTATGATAAGTATTCTCTGGAGAATGAGGAAAAAAGAAGAATTTTTAATATTGCTGTTGAAATGCTGAAAAAGAAAGGGTATGAAAAGCTTTCTATTCGGGCGATTTGTTCGGAGGCGGGAATTTCAATCGGCAGTTTTTATCATTATTTTTCATCAAAGCAGGAACTGCTCAGTTTCTATTATGATGAAGCCGTTGAAACATTCCGTGCTCAGACGGAGAAAAAGCTGGAGGGACTTGATATTAAAGAACAGCTGGTACAGTTCTATACATGGTACGCTGAGTATACATCAGGATTTGGACTGGAGTTTGTGACCTACTATTTCAATAATCAGAATCAGGCATTGAACTGTACAACTTACAATAATGTTCTGATTAATGTTACGGATGGCCTGCTGCAGAGAGCCGTGCAAAATGGTTATGTGATTCCGGATAATAAAACGATTCATGATATTTCAGTTGATGTATGTGTGATTGTAAAAGGTGCAATTTTTGACTGGTGCGTCAGACATGGAAACTTTGATCTGGCGGACTATATCCATGATCTGCTTACCAGAGTGATGAGAGGACTGTTATAAAAATAAGAAAAGCAGGCCGGCATTACAGTTTTGACTGTGATGCCGGTTTATGTATTGAAGGGAAATGTTTTTTATAACCGGTTTTTATCTCCCCACTCGCACATCCCGTCCAGAATCGGGATCAGGGATTTTCCCCGCTCGGTCAGGCTGTACTCCACCTTCGGCGGGATCTGTGGATATTCTTCCCGGTGGACAAGCTGGTCAGCGACCAGTTCTTTCAGCGTGGAGCTGAGTGTCTTATAGGAAATATCTCCGATGTATTTTTTCATCTCATTAAAACGGACCACCTTAAATTCCATCAGTGTATACAGGATGGTCATCTTATATTTGCCGTTGATCAGTGACAATGTGTAGCTGAATCCGGTAGTGTCAAGAGATTCATTTGATATGCAGCGTTCGCTCATCTTTACACTCTCCTTTAGGTAAGTATATAACTTAATTGAAAGTATCATACCTGAATGTGCGTACTTGTTTTTGAGATTGTTCTTGCTAAAATTATAATATCAGGTGTGGGAAAAGTCAAATCCATGTAAAGGACGTGATTTATTTTCCATGAAAACCGCAGATATAAGGAGGAATATTCGATGAGCAAAAAAGTAGTTGTGATTACAGGAAGTCCCAGAAAAAACGGAAACAGTTTCGCCATGACAGACGCGTTTATAAAGGCTGCGGAGGCGAAAGGACATACGGTGACAAGATTTGATGCCGCCATGATGAAAATCGGTGGATGTCACGCATGTGAAACATGCTACAAGACGGGGAAAGCCTGTTCCTTTGATGATGATTTTAATACGATTGCTCCGGCGATTCTGGAAGCGGACGCGCTGGTATTTACCATGCCGGTTTACTGGTATTCCATTCCATCGCAGATCAAAGCTGTAATTGACCGCATTTATTCGCTGGTTGTGGG
>CALWBC010000252.1 GCA_944375755.1 uncultured Mediterraneibacter sp.
CGAAGGAGATAAAAGAATCGGAGAAATGCGGCATGTAGGAAGATGTAATGAGGGGATTTTTTGCGGCGGAAGATGTGGCGGAGCACAGAAATCCGCTTCCCTGGGAAGAAAAATGACAGAATCACAAAAAGTACCCCCGCAGGGGAGGAAGTATTGTTCCTTCTCTGCGGGGGTTTTTCGGTTCTGTTATTCTGCTGTCTGTTCCCGTTGAATATCCGCTGCTGTCTTCAGATTATTCTTCGGCCTGCTTTTTCACGGCTGCCTCAACAAATCCCTTGAACAGCGGATGCGGACGGTTTGGACGGGATTTCAGTTCCGGATGAGCCTGTGTGGCAATAAACCACGGGTGAGACGGAATCTCGATCATTTCCACGATCCGGCTGTCAGGCGAGAGACCGCACAGGGACATTCCGTGATTTTCCAGGTCTTCCCGGTAGTCATTGTTGACTTCGTAGCGATGGCGGTGGCGCTCATGGATTTCCTTAGTGCCGTACAGTTTTTCCGCAAGAGATCCATCCTTGAGTACACAGGGGTAGGATCCGAGGCGGAGAGTGCCTCCGATATCTTCGATTCCGATCTGATCAGCCATGATATGGATGACGGGATGTGTTGTATCCGGTTTCAGCTCCATGCTGTGCGCGTCTTTAAATCCGACCACATCGCGCGCAAATTCCACGATTGCCAGCTGCATTCCCAGACAGAGGCCGAGGAAGGGAACGTTGTGCGTGCGGGCGTAGCGGATGGCAATGATCATTCCATCGATTCCGCGGTCGCCGAAACCTCCGGGTACGAGGATACCGCTGACATCGCCCAGCTGTTCCTCTACGTTATCTTCTGTTACTGTTTCAGAGTCGATCCATTTGATGTTGACCGTTGTGTGGGAGTAGATCCCGCCGTGTTTTAATGCTTCTACCACACTGATATAGGCATCGTGCAGCTGGGTATATTTTCCCACAAGAGCGATCGTGACTTCCTGGGTGGGATGGCGGAGATTTTCCACCATGTCGGTCCAGTCTTTGAGGTCCGGTTCCGGACAGTCCAGATGGAGACACTCGCAGACAACCTGTGCCAGATGCTCCTTTTCCATGGCAAGCGGCGCTTCATAGAGGTATTCTACATCGAGATTCTGAAGAACATGGCTTGCAGGAAGGTTACAGAAAAGGGAAATCTTGTCTTTCATACCTTCTGTAAGCGGATGCTCGGAGCGGCATACGATGATGTCCGGCTGGATTCCCATTCCCTGGAGTTCCTTTACACTGGCCTGTGTCGGCTTTGTCTTCATTTCCTGTGAAGCACGCAGATAGGGAATCAGGGTTACATGGATAAGGATTACATTTTCCGGGCCTTTCTCGTGCTGGAACTGCCGGATGGACTCGAGGAACGGCTGGCTCTCGATGTCTCCTACGGTTCCGCCCACCTCGATGATGGCGATTTCCGTATTTTCCGCTGCGGGATTCCGGTAGAATCTGCTCTTGATTTCATTGGTGATATGGGGGATTACCTGAACGGTTCCTCCGCCGAAGTCTCCGCGTCTTTCTTTCTGCAGAACGGACCAGTAGATTTTTCCTGTTGTAACGTTGGAATTTTTTGTGAGGCTTTCATCGATAAATCGCTCATAGTGCCCGAGATCCAGATCTGTTTCCGCGCCGTCATCCGTAACAAAAACCTCGCCGTGCTGTACAGGGTTCATAGTACCCGGATCTATGTTGATATAGGGATCGAATTTCTGCATGGTGACGGTGAAGCCACGGGCTTTCAGCAGACGGCCCAGAGACGCGGCGGTAATTCCCTTGCCGAGGCCGGATACGACACCGCCGGTAACAAACACATATTTTACTGCCATAATGATTTCCCTCCTGTGTGATAATTGTAATACTGTTCCTAAAAAAGAGTACAGTCTGACCAGGGGAATCATCCGCCACTCTGCGGAATTACCGATATGGCCAGACTGTAGAGTCTCTGAAAAAAATACTTATATAGTATACACCTGAAAATAGAAAAAGTACAGGCTTTTTTCTACGAAAGCAGGATGTGTTCGAATACCGCCTCGCAGGTCAGCTGAACGCCCAGTTTTTTGAAGATCTTGATATCTACATCAGAGAGCAGCACGGAAGTGTGAGCCTGGCATCCTTCCAGCTTCGGAAGCTGGGAGAGGGCGAGGCGCGCCTGAGGATTCTGCGCCGCACTGGCGGAAAGGGCGATCAGTACTTCGTCCGTGTGGAGCCGCGGGTTTCTGCTCTTCAGGTAATCCACCTTCAGTTTCTGAATCGGTTCGATGGATTCCGGGGATATGATGTGCTGTTCATGGTCGATTCCGGCCAGCACTTTCAATACATTCAGCAGAAGAGCGGCGGAAGCTCCGAGAAGATTGGTTGTTTTCCCGGTAACGATTCTTCCGTCCGCAAGCTCAAGCGCCGCGGCGGGGCCGTTTGTCTCCCTGGCCCGTTCCAGCGCGCTGACGGTTACTTTCCGGTCTGCTGTGGTGATGCCTGCCATATTCATGAGAAGCTCGATTTTCTGCGCCTCTTTGTCAGAAGTATTGCCTTTGGCAAGTTCATTGAGGGCAGCGTAATAACGGCGGATGATTTCCTGACAGGACGCTTCCCGGCAGACCTCATCATCGCAGATACAGTTTCCTGCCATATTCACTCCCATATCCGTGGGAGATTTGTAAGGGCTCTCGCCGTAGATCTTTTCAAATATCGTATTGAGAACAGGGAAGATCTCAACGTCCCTGTTGTAGTTGACCGTCGTCTCCCCGTATGCTTCCAGGTGATAGGGATCAATCATATTGATATCGTTGAGATCAGCCGTCGCGGCTTCATACGCCAGGTTGACCGGATGCTTCAGCGGAAGATTCCAGATCGGGAATGTTTCAAATTTGGCGTAGCCTGCGCGAATACCTCTTTTGTGCTCGTGGTAGAGCTGAGACAGACAGGTTGCCATCTTTCCGCTCCCGGGTCCTGGTGCAGTGACAACAACGAGCGGACGGGTGGTGCGGATATAGTCGTTCTTGCCATATCCCTCGTCGCTGACAATAAGCGGAATATTGGAGGGATATCCCGGTATAGTATAATGAAGATATACGGGAATATCCAGATTTTCCAGTCTGTTTTTAAACAGGAGAGCACTCTCCTGACCGGAAAACTGTGTGATTGTCACACTTCCGACATAAAGTCCCTGATCCCGGTAGGTCTGGATCAGACGAAGAACATCTGTGTCGTAGGTAATGCCGAGATCTCCGCGGATTTTATTTTTTTCGATGTCTTTTGCGCTGATGACAATGACAATCTCGGCCTGGTCGCTGAGCTCCTTGAGCATGCGCAGCTTGCTGTCCGGCGCAAACCCGGGAAGGACACGTGAAGCATGGAAGTCGTCAAAGAGCTTTCCTCCGAATTCGAGATACAGCTTATTGTCAAAGTGGCTGATTCTTGTACGGATGTGCTCGGACTGCATTTTCAGGTACTTTTCATTATCAAAACCAATTTTCATTTTTAATCCCCCAATATCTAGTTTGTCCGGATCAAGATGCCGGCGGTTCTTCCGGCCCGCGAAGATTCAGGACATATTTCGTACCCAGTATACTATAAAAACTCATGGATTTACAATATTTTCATAATCTTTTTATTGATTTATGCAAAACCTGTACTTATAATGATAATATCTGAATTTAGGAGGAACAGAATGGATAACAGAGATAATAAAAATAATCCGAATCACAACCGGCAGGGCTGGGGTATTATCCTCATTACAACCCTGCTGGTAACTTTTATGGTGATGGGATTTTACTCTCTGATGAGGGGTTCCGGCCCTGAGGAGATCACATATAATGAGTTTCTGACCATGCTGGATGACGGTCAGGTGCAGAAGGTGACGTTAAACAGCGACAGGATTTACATCACGCTGACAGATGATGCGAGAACAGAGAAGGCGCAGGAGGACGGAACCGGGCAGGGAGCCGGCAGTCTGATGGGACAGCTGGAGCAGCAGGTTCAGCCGAAGGACGACAGTGGGGAGCATGACCCGGATTATTATACCGGATATGTGAATGATTATACACTTGCCCAGAGACTTGAAGATGCGGGGGTGGAGTTCGGCAGCGAATCCACGAGCACCATGGGACAGCTGTTCTTTGAGATGTTTGTCACACTGATTCTTCCCATTGGACTTATGGCGCTTCTCATCGGATATTTCATGAGACGTATGACAAAGGGCGGAGGCATGATGGGAATTGCGAAGAGCAATGCCAAGAGGTACATGGAGAAGGAGACAGGCGTTACCTTCCAGGATGTCGCCGGAGAGGATGAGGCGAAGGAATCCCTTCAGGAGGTGGTGGATTTCCTGCATAATCCCGGAAAATACAGCGGAATCGGAGCGAAGCTTCCCAAGGGAGCGCTGCTTGTGGGGCCTCCGGGAACCGGAAAGACTCTGCTTGCCAAGGCTGTGGCAGGAGAGGCAAAGGTGCCGTTTTTCTCGCTGTCCGGTTCAGCGTTTGTGGAAATGTATGTCGGTGTCGGCGCATCCCGTGTAAGAGACCTGTTCAAGCAGGCACAGCAGCAGGCGCCGTGTATTGTGTTCATAGATGAGATCGATGCCATAGGAAAGACCCGTGACAGTGTGATGGGCGGAAATGACGAGAGGGAACAGACCCTCAATCAGCTGCTGGCGGAGATGGACGGATTTGATACAAATAAGGGACTGCTTGTTCTGGCAGCGACAAACCGTCCGGAGATTCTTGACCCGGCACTGCTCAGACCGGGCCGATTTGACCGGCGGATTATTGTGGATAAGCCGGATCTCAAGGGAAGAATTGAGATTCTGAAGGTGCATGCGAAAGATGTGCGCATGGACGAAAGTGTGGATCTTGAGGCCATTGCCCTGGCGACTTCAGGGGCGGTAGGCTCAGATCTGGCGAACATGATTAATGAAGCGGCAATCAACGCGGTGAAACACGGCCGACAGGTGGTCAGCCAGAAAGATCTTTTTGAGGCGGTAGAGGTGGTTCTTGTCGGCAAGGAGAAGAAAGACCGTATAATGAGCAAGGAGGAACGGCGGATCGTATCCTACCACGAGGTAGGACATGCGCTTGTGACTGCACTTCAGAAGAACACGGAACCGGTACAGAAGATTACGATTGTACCAAGAACAATGGGAGCGCTCGGCTACGTGATGCAGACGCCGGAGGAAGAAAAATTCCTGAATACGAAGAAAGAGCTGGAGGCGATGATCGTTGTGGCTCTGGGCGGACGCGCCGCGGAGGAAATCGTATTCGATACTGTGACGACAGGGGCTGCCAATGACATTGAACAGGCGACCAAGATCGCCCGGGCGATGATTACCCAGTACGGAATGTCCGAACGCTTCGGTCTGATGGGACTTGAGTCTATTCAGAACCGTTATCTGGACGGCAGAGCTGTGTTAAACTGCGGGGATGCAACCGCGGGAGAGATAGACGAAGAAGTAATGAAGATGCTGAAAAAAGCCTATGAGGAGGCAAAACGTCTGCTCTCCGAGAACAGAGAAGCGCTGGATAAGATCGCGGCGTTTCTGATCGAAAAGGAGACGATCACCGGAAAAGAATTCATGAAGATCTTCCGTGAGGTAAAGGGAATTCCGGAACCGGAGGAGGGAGATTCTGACAAACCGTCAGAGCGGGAAGGCAGGATTGTCATGAAACCTGTTGAACGGCCTGAGAATGATAATTCCGAGAATGATCATACGGAAGCACCTGAAGGTGCGGATGCACCGGCCGGAAATCCGGAACCGGAGAACGGGGAGACGGAGGATGGCTCCATCCCGTCTGACGGGCAGCAGACCGATGAAGGAAATGTATAGATAACAGAGGATATAGATAACAGAGGACAGTGTTCTCTGGAAAGAGAAAGGACAGGAGAAAGCTCTTGTCTTTTTTCTGTGAGACAGTATAATAGAAACCATGGAAAATAATAATTTTGATATACAGGAAGAACTGAAAAAACTCCCCGGAAGACCCGGGGTTTATATTATGCATGATGAGAAGGATAACATCATCTATGTGGGGAAGGCAATCAGCCTGAAGAACCGGGTACGACAGTATTTTCAGAGCAGCAGGAACAAGGGTGTCAAGATCGAACAGATGGTGACACATATCCGGAGGTTTGAGTATATTGTGACAGATTCCGAGCTGGAAGCCCTTGTGCTGGAGTGCAATCTGATCAAGGAACACCGGCCCAAATACAATACCATGCTGATGGATGACAAGACATACCCGTTTATAAAGGTTACTACAAACGAGGCGTTTCCACGCGTGATGCTCTCCAGAAAAATGCTGAAGGACAAGGCAAAGTATTTTGGCCCGTTTACCAGTTCCCAGGCGGTCAGGGACACCATCGATCTGATCCATAAGCTCTATCATGTAAGAAGCTGTAACCGGAGTCTGCCGAGGGATATCGGGAAAGAGCGCCCCTGTCTGAATTATCATATCAAACAGTGTGACGCGCCCTGTCAGGGATACATCTCCCAGGAGGATTACGGGAAGGCAATCAGTGAGGTGCTGCGATTCCTGGGCGGAAATTACGATGCCATACTGGGGGAGCTGGAGGAAAAGATGAATGCGGCGTCGGAGGCGCTGGAATTTGAGCGAGCCATTGAATACAGAGAATTGATAAACAGTGTGAAAAAGGTGGCACAGAAGCAGAAGATTACGGATTCCAGCGGTGAGGACAGAGATGTCCTTGCGGTGGCGTCAGAGGAAGAAGATGCTGTTGTACAGGTCTTTTTCATCCGCGGCGGAAGGCTGATCGGACGGGATCATTTCTATCTGCGCATTTCTAAGGGGGAAAGCACATCCGGAATTCTGGACAGCTTTATCAAACAGTATTATGCGGGTACACCGTATATTCCGGGAGAACTGATGCTTCAGGAGGAAGTAGAAGATCAGGAGCTGCTGGGCACGTGGCTGAGCGCGAAGCGCGGGCAGAAAGTTGTGATCCGTGTTCCGAAAAAGGGAACAAAGGAAAAGCTGGTTGAACTGGCAGCGGAAAACGCTCGTCTTGTTCTGAACAAGGATAAGGAGCGTCTGAAGAGAGAGGAAGGCCGCACGATCGGCGCTGTAAAGGAGATCGCGGCACTGCTCGGACTCGATGAAATCAGCAGGATGGAAGCCTACGATATCTCCAATACAAACGGGTTTGAATCCGTAGGATCCATGGTTGTCTATGAGCGGGGCAGACCGAAGCGCAATGATTACCGGAAGTTTAAGATCAAGGGAATCAAAGGAGCGGATGATTACGGGAGCATGCGGGAAGTGCTTACCCGCCGGTTTACCCACGGCCTTCGGGAGCGCCAGGAAAGCGTGGAGCTGGGAAAATTCACCGTATTTCCCGATCTGATCCTGATGGACGGAGGAAAAGGGCAGGTGAATGTGGCACTGCAGGTTCTCGACGAACTGCATCTGAACATCCCGGTCTGCGGCATGGTGAAGGATGACTATCACCGGACAAGAGGCCTTTACTACCACAATGAGGAGATTCCCATTGATAAATCATCCGAGGCGTTCCGTCTGATCACAAGGATTCAGGATGAGGCTCACCGCTTTGCCATTGAGTATCACAGACAGCTCCGGAGCAAAGGGCAGGTGCACTCCATTCTGGATGATATTGACGGCATAGGACCTGCCAGAAGAAAGGCGCTGATGCGCAGTTACGCCAGCCTGGACGCGATCCGGGAAGCCAGTGTGGAAGAACTGGCGAAAATACCGTCCATGAATGAAAAAGCGGCAGAATCAGTGTATAACTTTTTTCATTAGTGTGGTATTATAATAAAAGCAATGAATGCAGAAAAGGAGAAAATCTATGGAACACGGGATTAGATTAAGCGAAATAGCGGAAAAAATGGACTTAAAAAATCTGACACCTGAAGTGGATATGATGGAGAAGGAAGTGTGCATACCTGATGTGAACAGGCCTGCTCTGCAGCTGGCAGGATTTTTTGATCACTTTGACTCCAATCGGGTTCAGATTATCGGAAATGTGGAATATACGTATGTTCATACACTGACGGATGAGCGCAGGGAGGAGATCTATGATAAGCTTCTGCAGCATCCCATTCCCTGTATCGTATTCTGCCGGGACATGGAGCCGGATCAGGTCTTTCTTGACAAGGCCATCAAATATGGTGTGCCGGTGTTCAAGACACCGAAGCAGACATCCGGTTTTACGGCTGAGATTATCCGCTGGATGAATGTACGACTTGCTCCGTGTATTTCCATCCACGGTGTACTTGTGGATGTATACGGTGTCGGCGTGCTGATTATGGGTGAAAGCGGCATCGGAAAGAGTGAAGCGGCCCTGGAACTGATTAAGAGAGGGCATCGTCTGGTAACAGATGATGTGGTTGAGATCCGTAAAGTCAGCGATGAGACTCTGGTAGGATCAGCCCCGGACATTACAAAGCACTTTATCGAGCTGAGAGGTATCGGCATTGTGGATGTCAAATCCATGTTCGGTGTGCAGAGCGTAAGAGAAACACAGAACATTGATCTTGTCATTACCCTGGAAGAGTGGAGCAGGGATAAAGAGTATGACCGCCTCGGACTGGAAGAAGAATATACGGAATTCCTTGGAAACAAGGTTGTATGCCACAGAATACCGATCCGTCCGGGAAGAAATCTTGCTATCATCACAGAGTCCGCAGCTGTTAACCACAGACAGAAACAGATGGGATATAATGCTGCTCAGGAACTCTACAAGAGGGTTCAGGAGAATCTTGCGAAGAAAAGAAGATAGTCGGAAAACGATGAATAAAACGGCAGGAGAGAGGAGAAAGTGGAAATGAAGTATTGTTTTGGGGTTGATATCGGAGGGACCACCGTAAAGATCGGTCTGTTCGAGGAGAACGGAACGATTGTGGATAAATGGGAAATCACGACAGATACTTCGGAGGAAGGAAAATACATCCTCCCGAATATTGCTGCGTCCATAGGCGGGAAGACTGAGGAGCACGGACTGGCAAAAGAGAGTATCGTCGGAATCGGAGTGGGCGTGCCGGCACCGGTTACCGCCGAAGGCGTTGTAAACGGAAGCGCGAATCTGGGATGGACCTACAAAGAAGTGAAAAAAGAGCTTGAAGAGCTGACCGGTCTGAAGGCGGCGATCGGAAACGACGCGAATGTGGCTGCCCTCGGAGAGATGTGGAAAGGCGGCGGCGCCGGCGAGAAAAACATGATTATGGTTACTCTCGGAACCGGGGTAGGCGGCGGAATCATCATCAATGGGAAAGTGCTTGTAGGAGAACATGGCGCAGGTGGAGAGATCGGCCATATTTGCGTAAATTATCAGGAAACGGATCACTGTGGATGCGGAAACAGAGGATGTCTTGAACAGTACGGATCAGCTACCGGAATCGTACGTCTTGCCAGACAGAAGCTGGAACAGGAGACAAGGCCGACATCATTGAATAAAGAGAATGTAACCGCAAAGGATGTATTTGACGCAGTAAAGGCGGGAGACGAAGTGGCAAAGGAGATTGCCGTGGAGTTCGGAAGATATCTCGGATACGGACTGGCCAATCTGGCAGCCGTTGCTGATCCGGCAGTATTTGTAATCGGCGGAGGAGTATCCAAAGCAGGAGAAGTTCTTATCCCGTACATAAAGGAACCTTATATGGAGAGAGCGTTTTTTGCAGACAAGGACGTGAGGTTTGTGCTTGCGAAACTTGGAAATGACGCGGGAATCTGTGGAGCCGCAAAACTGATTCTCGACAATGAATAACAACAGTATAAGAAAAAAGGATGTGCATGTTCTGTGCACATCCTTTTTTCTTGAATAAAAACCGTGTTATAATCGGATCCTGCAGGAGCAGCCGGATATCTTTCCGGCTGCATTTGATCAGGCGCCGCCAGTATTCTGGGCAGCTGCGCTTCCGGAATCCGATGGGGCTTCCGGGGCAGTGCCGCCGCCTTCTGTTGATCCTCCCGGGCCTTCCGATCCGCTTCCGGGATCTGTTGAGGTGCCGGGATCTGTTGAAGTTCCAGGATCTGTTGAAGTTCCGGGATCCGTTGATGTGGTTCCCTGATCATTCGAAGAGCCCGGGTCAGCAGTCTGCGAGCTCGAGGATGAGCTCTGTGTATTACTGTTTGCTGATGATGACTTATTATCATCGTCATTATCTTCCGGATCCGTCCGGTTTGTGCTGCCGTGTCCGGAACAGCTCTGTGTCGGAACCGTGTCCGCGTCGAAATATTCCGTCAGAGACGGGCATCCGCTGACTGCCAGAAGTCCTGTCTGTGTACAGATGGTTTTTTTGACTACAGAAGAAGGCATCTCAAAATCTTTGTCCGGAAGTCCTTCGTGGATACGGCTCATGATATTTCTCCAGATTGTCATATGCCATGACTGGCTGATGCTTTCCATGTGTTTGTTTTCATCATAACCGCCCCATACGGAAGCCGTGTAGTACGGTGTGTACGCGGAAAGCCACAGGTCGGTGCTGTTCTCCGTTGTACCTGTCTTTCCGGCTGCGTGCATATTGCTCAATCTGGCGGTTGTACCGGTTCCCTTATTGATTACATCTTCCATCGCGCTCGTCAGCAGATAAGCGGTGGACTCCTTGATTACCTCATGAGTAGCAGGAGCAGAGTTGTCGATCAGAACATTTCCGTCATGATCGAGAATCTGTGTATAGAGCGTGGGCTCCGTATAAACGCCGCCGTTTGCGATTGCCGCATAGGCTGCTGTCATTTCAAGGTTATAGACACCCCTTGTGATACCGCCAAGAGCTGTTGACTGTGCGATATCGGACATGCCCGGATAATCCGGATCATCGTTGACCAGTGTGGTAAAGCCGAAGTTTTCAAGGTATTCAAATCCTTTTTCCAGCCCGACCGTCTCGGTCAGTGTTCTTACCGCGCAGACATTCATGGAATGCTCGATCGCGTAACGGACACGGGTATTTCCTCTGTAAATGCCGTCCCAGTTGTTGACCTGCTGACCGCTTGCATATTTGTAAGGCTCGTCCTTGATTGTGGTAGCAAGTGTCATGCCGCATTCGTTCAGACCCGGCGCGTAGGTGGACAGAATCTTGAAACAGGATCCCGGCTGTCTCGTAGTGCTTGTCGCGCGGTTCAGAGAAAGGCTGGTTGTCTTCTCGCCGCGGCCGCCGACGATGGCTTTTACCTGTCCGGTGTACTGATCCATAACGACAACAGATGTCTGGGGCTGAAGCGTAATGTTCAGGTTCTCATCAATATAATCTCCCGCATCCGTGTTAATGCCCAGTGTGCCTTTGTATTCATCTACCGCGGCCTGGGCTTCTTCCTGAGAGCTGAACACAAGCGGGTTGGAGTCGTTTCTTGTCGTCTGCAGGTATGTCGCAAGATTTTCCTTGCTGTAATTTTCTACGGAACCGTCCGCACGGTAAACGGTAAGTGCATATTCCACTCCGTATTCCGTAATCGGGTAATTTGATTCATCCGCAACTACCTCGTCACAGATCTGCTGGATTCCGCTGTCCTGTGTGGATCGGATCGTAAGACCGCCGCTGTAGAGCTGGTTATACGCCTGCGTCTCGGAATATCCCTTCTCTGTCATGAGGTCATCGATCACATCCTCAATGAGGGCATCCGTAAAATAGGAGTACGGGGAAGTATCCTCTGTGGAAGCGGATGTCTGAAGAATCCGGTCGTAGACAGGATCCGCCATGGCTTCATCATACTGCGCCTGATCGATATATCCCTGTTCCAGCATGTTGCCCAGCACCTTTTCCCTTCTTTCCGCATTTGCATCGGGATTGGTAACCGGATCGTACATGGTAGGATTCTGAGTGATTCCCGCGATCACCGCGCACTCGGAGAGAGTCAGGTCAGCCGCATCCTTGTTAAAGTATCTGAGAGAAGCGGTCTGAACACCGTAGCATCCCTGCCCGATGTTGATCGTGTTCATATAGGCTTCCAGAATCTCATCCTTGCTCATTTCCTTCTCGATCTTCAGTGCAAGGTACTGTTCCTGCAGCTTTCTCTCCAGCCTGTCAAAAAAGGTGTTCTCATTGACGAAGTCAGGAAATACATTATTTTTGATCAGCTGCTGGGTCAGTGTACTGGCACCTTCTGTGAAATCGAATCCGTTCGCTATTCCGACGAAACCTGCACGGATAATACCCTGAAGGTCAATTCCATTGTGCTCATAGAAACGCTCGTCCTCAACCGCGACAAAAGCATGGGGGAGGAAGTCAGTGTTGGCTGTGATTTCCTCATATGTCTTGTAAATACGGTTGGAATCGGCATCGCTGAGGGACTCCAGGACCGTCCCGCTCTGGTCTGTGATATAAGTTATATATCCTTTGGGCCGGAGGTCATCTGCTGTAACGGCGGGAGCATCGTCTATAATATTTTTCGCAAAGACGGCAGCGCCGATGACACATATGATTCCCAGAAGGATTATGCAGATAATCAGAGCCTTAAAGAAACGGACTCCTACACGTTTCTGCTTTCTCTTCCTTTTTGAAGAGATGCTTTTCTTTCTCCTGGAAAGATTGCTTTTTCCATAATTCACGAATAACATCCTCCTTTTCAACTCTTATGATTATATCAAAGATACGGTTTTAAATAAAGCGGAAAATGAAATCTTCATATTTTCTACATAAAAACTTTTGGATTTTGTATACAATTTGAAAAAACTCTGTTATAGTATAAACAGTCTGAATGCCGGCGGCATTCTATTATTTTGTACAGGAGAGTGGTCAGATGGACAGTTACCGTACGATCAGCGGGGACGGACTGGGGGAAATTGTTGAAAAAAAGTCAAGATTCATCGCGCAGGTCTTCCATGTTACGGATGAGGAGGAGGCGCTTGCCCACCTTGAACGAATCAGAAAACAGCACTGGGACGCACGGCACCACTGCTGGGCTTATGTAATCGGAAGGAATCCGGGCACGGAGAGGATGAGTGACGACGGGGAACCGGCAGGGACTGCGGGAAAGCCCATACTGGAAGTGCTCCGGGGAAGCAGCCTGACGGATGTGTTTCTTGTGGTGACCCGCTATTTCGGCGGAACTCTGCTTGGAACCGGCGGCCTGGTGCGTGCTTACACGTCGGCGGCGCAGGAAGCGCTTGCCCACACAGAGATTATTACCAATATTCACGGGATTAAACTGCGGATTACTACTGATTATACCGGTCTGGGCAAGATTCAGTATCTGATCGGACAGAGGAAACTGGAGATCCTGGATACGGTGTACAGTGACCATGTGGAACTGACCGTACTTGTGCCTGATGATGAGAGAGGGAGCCTTGTGAAGGACCTGATGGAGGGGACGAACGGACAGGCGCAGACCGAGGAGCTGGAAGAGTGCTGGTTCACAAAAGGGGAACAGGAAGGATAAAAAGACACGTAAACAGAAGAACGGGATGTGGGTAAAAATGCGCCGATACCGCGCGGACATATTGTCTCAGCGGTATCGGCGCATCTGTATGTGATTTCTGTAAAAACAATGCCGGTGACTGCGGAAGATCCGCAGATCTGAACTGGACCTATGAAAATTCGGGTTCAATCAGTCCGAAGGAACCATCTTTTCTCTTGTAAACAACGTTGACCTCGTCTGTCTCAGCATTGGAGAATACGAAAAAGCTGTGTCCCAGCAGCTCCATCTGGAGGCATGCATCTTCCGGATACATGGGTTTGATTCCGAATTTTTTCGTGCGGACGATCCGGATGTCGTCATCTTCCGGGGATTCCTCTTCGGATTCGATAAATTCCTTGCGGATGCTGCCCGTTACGGAAGCGGAAGTGGGATGTCCCTGATTTCTTGCGACCAGCTTGTTTTTGTATTTACGCAGCTGGCGTTCAATAATTTCTTCTACGAGATCGATAGATACATACATGTCATTGCTTGTCTGCTCAGAGCGGATGATGCCGCCTTTTACAGGGATGGTTACCTCTATTTTCTGGCGTCCCTTTTCTACGCTGAGCGTTACGGTGATTTCTGTTTCAGGAGTGAAGTACCTTTCAAGTTTTCCTAATTTCTGTTCGATTGAATCTTTAAGTCCCGCTGTCACCTCAATGTTTTTTCCACTGATGATAAAATTCATGCTGTTCAACTCCTTTTTGTTCATACTTAACATAAACAGATGTAAAAATCATGTTTATATTATGTAAATATTATAGCATGGAACAGCTTTAATGTATAGAAAAGAATCACTCATTAAAAAGATTCTTTTGAGATCATTTTAACGGTGATTCTTTCGTGACTAATTCTTCCGCATATTTATTTCATGATGTTTATTTCATGTTGCTCCGCTTGCGCATTCTGGAATCCAGGATCTTCTTGCGAATGCGAAGAGATTTCGGAGTAACCTCGAGAAGTTCGTCCGTGTCGATGAAATCCAGAGCCTGCTCCAGACTGAGGATTCTGGGCGGGGTAAGTCTTAAGGCTTCGTCCGCACT
>CALWBC010000253.1 GCA_944375755.1 uncultured Mediterraneibacter sp.
CCTTCCGGGACCATCCGGTGGAACAGTTTCATGACCAGAGCCTGTGCCAGCATCATGTGATGGTTCTGCTGATATAATTCCTTTTTGGATGGCAGTTTACCGCCTTTTTCTTCCAGACAGTAGGGCAGATCAAAGTGATACATGGTTACAACCGGTTCAATGTGATATCTGCGGCATTCTTCGATAACATTTCGGTAGAATTCCAGTCCCTGTTCATTTATTTTGCCCGTGCCGTCCGGCAGGATTCTTGTCCATGCGACAGAAAAACGGTAGGCTTTCAGCCCGAGTTCCGCGAAGAGGGCAATGTCTTCTTTATATCTGTGATAGTGATCACTGGCAACAGAGAAATCGGCAACCCCTTCAGGGTGCTCGTACATATCGATGATAGACGGGCTTTTCCCATCCTCATCTGCAGCGCCTTCCACCTGATAGGCAGAGGTGGAAGCGCCCCACAGAAAATTCTCCGGAAATGGTTTCAAATTTTTATAAATCATATGGCTGACTCCTTTTATTTCAGGGCTATGAAATCATCGCCCGGTTTTATGCTGCCGCTGCAGGCAGGTGAGATATCCTGATAGTCAGGGGTGTTGGTTACGATGACAGGGATCACGGTGTCGAATCCTTCCTTCCGGATCGCGTCGAGATCGAACTCGAGAAGGAGATCTCCGGCTTTGACCTGATCTCCGACTTTGGCTTTTGGAGTGAAATATTTCCCCTGGAGATTGACGGTATCAATTCCCACATGAATCAGGATCTCAGCACCGCTGTCTGTTTCCATTCCAATGGCATGTCCGGTCTCGAAGAAGATGGTTACAGTGCCGTCCGCCGGGGCGTATACTTTCCCTTCCTCCGGGAAGATGGCAGCGCCTTTTCCAAGCACTTCCTGGGAGAATACATCATCGTTCACTTCTGAGAGAGCAGCTGCGCGTCCGGCTGTCGGCGCCTTGATTATTGCGGAGCTGGCTGCCGCTGCATCCGGTGTTCCATCCTCTTTGAATCCAAGTACCCAGGCTGCAATAAAACCAGCCACAAAAGAGATGATGATTGTGATGATCGCGTGTACAACGTTCATTGGATTTTCCCCGATGAATGCAGGGATAGCCGTCAGACCCGGGGATACGAAAGAGTACCTTACAAGTCCGGAGATTCCTGCGTAAATACCGCCGACAGCACCACCGATCATGGATGCGACAAACGGACGCTTTAATTTCAGGAGCACGCCGTAGAGACAGGGCTCTGTGATTCCCATAACCGCCGTGAATCCGGAAGAGGACGCAAGCTGTTTCAGGTCTTTATTCTTTGCTTTCACGGCAACGGCGAGAGTAGCTCCGCCCTGCGCGATGTTGGAAGCAAGCATCCCCGGACCGTTCACAACTTCGTAGCCAAGAGCTGAAATCTGGCTTGTGGCGATCGGTGTCATGGCCCATGCAGTTCCGGTCAGTGTCAGGAACGGCTGGAATGCGCCCATGAGCATGGGGATCAGCCAGCTGACTCTTGCGTTCAGGAAATCGGCGCCTGCCTGTACAAGGTCGTTTAACAGGTTTCCGAGCGGTCCTACAACGAGGAGCGCGATCGGAATGGAGATAAACATGGTGATCAGAGGTTTCAGGAAGAACTTGATCACGGATGGCGAATATTTCTCCGCAAATTTCTCAACGTAAGACAGAATCCATACGCTTAGGATAATCGGAATAACCGATGAGGAGTAGCTGACGAGCACAACCGGTATTCCGAAGAAAGAGATGGACTCGCCTGCTTCTACGATACTGTTCCAGGTCGGGTGCAGGAGCGCACAGGCAAGTGTCATTGCCATGATCGGGCTGCACTGGAATTTCATCGCCGCCCCGTACGCCAGAAGCACCGGCATGAAATAGAACGGAGCATCGGAGATAAAGTTGATGATTTCATAAGTAGAACTTGTCTCGTTGACCAGGCTGAAAAGAACCAGGATCGAGAGAACCGCCTTGATCATACCACCGCCGATCAGCGCCGGGATCACCGGTGTGAAGGTGGTAGAAATAACGCTGATGATGCGGTTTACGATGCTCGGTTTCTCTCCGCCTGTCTTAGGTGTATCATTGTGAGGGGTGTCTTTCATCTCTGATTTGATGGCGCGGAATACGGACTGAACTTCGTTTCCGATGATAATCTGAAACTGACCGCCTTTTTCTACCACGCTGATGACTCCCTGAAGTGCTTCAATCTTTTTTGCGTCTGCTTTCCCTTTGTCGTAAAACTCAAAGCGAAGGCGGGTCGCGCAGTGTGTGAGCTGACGGATATTCTCTGTTCCGCCGATCAGGCGGATGATATCCTGAGCTAATGCTTTGTAATCCATAATTTTCCTCCTTGAATGCCGGCTGACCGGGGGTAAGGGAAACAGCGCAGAAACCGGCCGCGTATACTGCGCTGCCCCGCAGGCATTTCACAGGAAATAAAAAAGACCAAGACAACAGGGATACATGAATATGTTCCCTGAAGTTCTTGGTCTTGCCTGCATTACCAGTAACAGCCATTGCTATTATTTCTAACAAAAGATACTATACCAGACGAATTATTAATTTGCAAGGAAAATATCTGCTGTTTTGTCGCTTTTGCAGATTTTTTTCAGTTTTTTCTCCGCAAGGCTCATTTTAAGCGAATTGACCGCGCGGGCGTTCTGCTTGCAGACGCGCATACATTTCATGCAGCCGATACATTTGTCTGTCTCGGTCTTTTTCGGATCTTTGATCGGAATCGCTCCCGTGGGACAGACTTTCGCGCAGGCGCCGCACAGAGTGCACATGGCAGCCGCAGCCTTTGGAAACAGAGAGTTTTTACCGTATTTATGGTAGGGGGTGTTTCCCGGCACTTTGGTATCCAGTTGATCGAAGGACTCTTCCTTTTTCAGAAGGCGGTTCAGTTCAACACCGTATTCTGCAGCGGATTTCAGATCGGTTTTGTTCGGACGTCTGGCGCCGATGGAAGGCACGATGGAGTGCTCAGTTGGGAAAGCGGCGGCACCGATCACCTTGAATCCGCGCTTTTCCACTTCTGTTTTCAGTTCCAGAAGAGCATCGTCGAATTCGCGGCATCCGTATGTAGCGACAAGAGCAGCGGGGGTATTATTTCCGCTGATGTTATCAAGGTATTCCATAAATGTGGCCGGAACACGCCCGTAGTAGACCGGGATTCCGAAGAGGGCAAAATCATTTGAAGCAAATTTCAGAACCGGCTTCTTTTCCTTGAAAACCGAAAAATCAAAAGAGACAGATTTCAGATCGATACTGCGGGCGGTCTCCATAATGATTTTACGTGTGGCGCCTGTCGGGCTGAAGTAAACCAGTTTCAATTCATTCATCTTCATAAAGCAAAACTCCTTTGTAATATAGCAGAATATATTAATGATATCACACGGGGACAGAAAATGCACGGAAATAGAGAGAATAAATGGAGAATATGCTTGAAATTTTTGTATTATGAGTTATAATACAAGCAATACATAAGATGAGAAAAAGAAAGTGGGAAATATATGGAATCATCCGGATTCCAGATGAACGATTCGGACAGGAAGGAGGAAGCAGGTTATGGTATTAAAGATTGACATGTCGGGAGCGATTCCGATCTACGTGCAGATCCGGAATGAAATCGTCAAGGGAATCGGGAAAGGGGATGTCTCAGCCGGAGAGAATCTGCCGACGGTGCGTCAGCTTGCTTCCGAACTGGGGATCAACACCATGACGGTGAGCAAGGCGTATCAGCTCCTGAAATCAGAGGGATTTATTGAGACGGACCGGAGAAAAGGCGCTGTGGTAAAAGGCACGCATGAACTGAAAGGGAGCCTGGAAGGGCTCTACAGAGAAAAACTGGAAGGAGAACTGGAACTGCTGAGCGCGGAGGCAAAACTCCGGGGACTGGATAAACAGGAATTCATCGATCTCTGCGCATCGGCATTTGCAGGTATGGAGGTGTGACATGATGTTAATGTTCTGGATATTCGCATTGACGGATCTGTTCGTTGCGGGAATATTTTATGCGGTATACGGGGGCAAGAGAAAATACGCGGAAGGGATGCTGCTCGGCGTGCACATTCCTCAGAGCGCTGCAGACAGCGAGGAAGTCAAGGTATTTATGGAGAGATACCGGAAGAATACGAAGCGGTTCTACCTGTGGAACGGACTGGCAGGCATCGTGGTCTGCTTCCTGAATTTCTGGTATTTATCTGTGTTTATGATTGTGTGGTGTGTATGGCTTGTAGAGTTCTGCGCGGGCGCAGTTTACCTGCTGTGCAGAACACACAGAAAGCTCTATGACCTTAAGGTGGAGCGGGGCTGGGTTGGAAGCGCAGGAAGCCGGATTATGGCAGTGGACACAAAAGTGGCTGCTCAAAACGGGAAAATGGGACTTTCGCCCTGGTGGCATCTTCTTTTTCTCGCACTGATCCTGATATCCTTCCTGGATCCCGGAGTGCGGCGCTATCTGCAGACTTCGGATGACGGCTGGACATTTCCGTTAATCGGGATTCTGGTATGCGTGGGATTCGGCATTCTTCACTTCATAATTATGAGGACACGGAACCGGATATACAGCGAAGATTCCGAGTTAAACGTGGCGGTAAACCGGATGCAGAAGACCCTCTGGTCATGGGCAATGGTGGTCAGCAGTCTGACCAATGCAGCTGCATATCTTGTTGTGGCATCTTATATAGGAAACCATAACTGGCTGAATAATACAACGTATGCGATCTATATTGTTCTGCAGACTCTGCCCGGGGTATGGATGATCGGAAGCTTCTTGTATATGCGGTATAAGAAAGAGAAGATGCTGGAGAAAAATGAGGAGCCGCTTTACATTGACGACGATGTCTATTGGAAAAACGGCTGGTACTATAACCCTTCAGATAAACGGTTCTTCGTGCAGGACTGGGCGTGTTCATGGAATTACACCACCAATATGGCAAAGACCGGAGCGAAAATCTTTACCGGAGCCGCAGGTGTACTGACTGTGGGCTGCCTTATCTGGATATGTGTGCTGATGTGGAAGATTGATTTTACGCCTATTGAGCTGACGCAAAGAGATGGATATGTGCAGATTACGTCCGGGTATTCGGATCTGACGATTTCATCTGATGAGATAGAGAGTGTGGAAGTGCTCGATTCGGTTCCGGAAGACAGGTATAATCGGATCAACGGAAGTGATGACAGCAGGCAGCTCCTCGGGAAATTCAAAGGCCGTGAGACGGGAAAGTGCAGAATGTATCTCTACGTGGGATATGAGCCGATCCTTGCGATTCAGACAGAGAAGTACGGTCCGGTGTATGTGAACAGCAAGAGTCCGGGAGAAGTGGAGGAGTGGTGTGAGAAAATTACTCAGATGATGGAGTAAAACAAAAGGAAAGATGTGAAAGTGAAGCAGTTCAGCCATGGAATTATCCATGGCTGAACGATTATAGCTGAATAACTATAGCTGAACTGTTATGCAGTAAGCGTTTTCCTCATCCAGATATGCGGACAATCTTCGTCCAGATCCTCTTCTCCGTATGCAGCGTATCCCTGCTTTTCATAAAATCCTTTTGCGGAAATCTGGGCGTGCAGCCGGATCGTGTTTCCGTGGAGAGCTGCAGCCGCATTCTCGGCGGCACGCAGAACTTCTGCGCCAAGCCCTCTGCTGCGGTATGGTTTCATGACCGCGATTCTGCCGACAATATAGTCACCGGGAGTATCCCCCGGGAAAAAGCGGCAGACAGCGACCGGAGTTTCCCCGTCGAAGAGAACAATGTGTCTGGCGAGATGATCTGTCTCGTCGAATTCCTGAACAAAGCCCTGCTCGTCCATGAAGACAGCGCGGCGGATCATGGCGGCTTCTTCAGGCAGGGTGTCATAAACTTTTGAAATCATAAGATGTCGAATTCCTTTCTGAACTGTATACTAAAATGTTTTTAGAAAATTATATTTATCATATCAGAATTAAAAGAAAAAATGAAGTCAGCAGGGAAAAACTGCGAAAAACAATCCGCAGTTGTAAAACAGGCATCTTTGGAGTATAATAGCTATAGAGTTAAGAAGATAGTTAACCTGGGATGTGCGACAACCCTGTAATTTTGAACCTACATTATTTTGAAAGGGATTCCTATATTTCTGTAATATGTCAGGCCTCCGTTATGCAGTGGACGACAAAAAAACAGATGCGGTTGCCCACCTAGCTGTGGCTAGGACTCAAAATACAGGACCGGCATTTTGGGGGACTACTAAAGATAAAGGCGGTCGTCTTGGACGGCCGCTTTTTTCCAATGTTCAGACATCAAGGTGTTCAGCGTACAGATTAACAGCAGAAAGTAAAAATCATGCAGATCATCGGTATCTGCTGTCCTTAAAAGGGGATAGAGATGAAGAAGATAAATAATCTGAAACGACAGGCAGTCCGGATCGCGGAAACAATTGGTTCACATCATACAGGTGCCTATGCAGCGCAGGCAGCTTATTTTTTTGTGCTGTCTCTGATACCGATTTTCCTTCTTCTTATATCGATGATTCAGTATACGCCTGTGACTCAGCATGATCTGATGGAGGCGGCGCGGCGTGTGTTCCCGGATTCGGTTTCATCTGTGATCTGTACGATTGTCATTCAGATCTATACAAAATCAAGCTATGTTATTCCGGTTACGGTTATTGTGGCGCTCTGGTCTGCGGGAAGAGGAGTGCTTTCTGTCACTTCCGGACTGAACTGTATCTATGAAAACACGGAGACGCGGAATTATTTCTATCTGCGCCTGAGAGCCTCGGTCTATACGGTGATCTTTCTTCTGGCAATCATGCTTTCTCTTGTGCTTTCTGTTTTTGGAAACAGTATCAGTATGATGGTGTACGCACATGTGCCTTTTTTGAGTAAGGTGGTTGATTTTATTATACGGATCCGTACATTCGTGACACTGCTTGTGCTGACCGTGTTCTGGGATCTGGTTTACAAATTTCTTCCAAACCGGACGCACACGTCTAAGACAACGCTGAGAAAACAGCTGCCGGGAGCAGTATTTACAGCCTGCGGCTGGCTTCTGATTTCATTCATCTTTTCCATATATCTGGATATTTTTACCGGATTTATGGATATGTACGGAAGTATGACGACTATTGTTCTGATTATGCTCTGGCTTTATGGATGTATGTATATTATCCTTCTGGGCGGGGAACTCAATGCTCTGCTGGAAAAATATTACAGGAAATAGATGACGTTTCTAAGGAGTACCCACATGCTGCAAATCGCAATCTGTGATGATGAACAAGATACAGTTCAGGAGAACAAAAAAACAGCGGAAGAATGCCTTTGTCAGTGTAAAACAGCCGGGAAAATCCTGACTTATACTACAAGCGCCAATCTGCTCTGGGATATTACAGAGGATCATTTTTTCTTTGACCTGATTCTGCTCGATATTGAGATGCCGGGGATCAGCGGTATGGAGATTGCTGAAAAGATCCGGCCGTTTCTGCCGGATGTGAAGATCATTTTTATTACTTCGCACATTGAGTATGCCATAGATGCATTTGAGCTGTCTGTTTTTCGTTATGTGCCGAAACAGGATATGGACAGAAGGCTTCCCTCTGCCATAAAGGATGCGGTCAGACTGATTGCGCTGGAAGAAGGCAAGGTGTATACGATACAGACGAGCAGCCGTCTGGAAAAGATTCCTTATAAAGAAATTCTCTATATCGAACGGGAAGGAAAGAATGCCAGGATCATTACAGGAAATGGAGAAAGCCGGGTTCGGAAGAGCCTGCAGCAGGTCTATGAAGAGCTGGGGGCGGAAGAGTTTATTTTTATCGACAGGGGATGCATTGTCAATCTGATTCATATTATGCAGATCAGAGACAGTATGGCTGTTCTGAAAGACGGCACGGCTCTGCCCATCAGCCGTTCCCACCTGCAGGACGTAAAGGGACAGATTAATGCATACTGGGGAGGCCATATATGATGATGGGAATATCAGATCCGATGGAATGGCTGGTTTTGTTCTCTGATTTCGCGGCAGGGAGTGTGCGTGTGATCGTCTGTCTGATTTTGATTTCATCCTTCCTTAAAGCGGATAAGCTGAGGAGGAAAGGCGCGGCAGCAGGAGCAGCCGGGATGCTGGCTCTTGCTCTGTTGCAGGGATTCTTCCCGGTTCCGGAGATGTATTGTCTGGCACTGGAAGCGGGCCTGACTGCGGTCTGTGCGGTGAGATTCCAGAAAGCTGACATGAGAATGAGTCTGTTTGTAAGCATCTTCTTTGAGATTGCAGTGGGATTCTGGCAGTTTCTCCTGTCAGCCTGGGCGGGAGTACTGTTTCATTCAGCAGATTTCTTGAATCCGGCTACCTGGAGCGGACTGTCAGCAGTCTGGGTGACGCACATTCTGCTGATTGTCCTTGGGTGGAGATGCGGTGGAGAACAAGGACGACAGGGAAAGGTTTGGCAGGAACGGAACGGATTTCGGGCAGCGGGGATTATAGCCCTGATCGGGTTCTTTGCATTGATTACTCTTTCAGAGCAGACTGTTCTTGAAATACCGGATGATACGATGGATATGTGGATGATCCTGGCGGTTGTCCTGCTGATGGCAGTACTGCTTTTTAACCTGAACAGGCAGTACCGGACAGAGAAGGAACTGGCGGAAGTGAAATCCGCGCAGGCGGAAATGCTGGAACACGATTATAATTCCCTGAATCATGCATACGCTGCCAATGCGAAACTGTTTCATGATTTTCATAATCATATCGGAATCCTGCGCAGGCTGCTGGAACAGAGAGAATACGAAAAAGCTGCGGCGTATCTGGACGAACTGCAGGGACCGGTGAAGGAGATGGAGGAAAGATCCTGGATCGGTGACGATGCCATTGACTATCTGATCAACAGCAAGCGGGCAGCGGCAGAGGAAAAAGGAATCCTGTTCCGGATACAGGCGGAATACCCGAAAAATGCAGGAATCCGGAGTGCGGATCTGTGCGCGGTTCTGGGAAATCTTCTGGACAATGCATTGGAAGCATCGGAACAGGTGACAGAGAAAGAAGAGCGGTTCATCAAGCTTACGATCCGGCGGATCAATCAGATGGTGGTGATTAAGGTTGAGAACAGTTTCCGCAGAGAACCGGTGCTGGAGAACGGTATCCTTAAGACAACAAAAAACGGGAACACAGCGGGATCAGCAGATGGAGCATCACTCATCGAAACATCAGCAAACGAAGCATCAGGCGGTCTCCACGGATGGGGGCTGAAAAGCGCGCAGACGGCGGCGGAGAAATATGACGGCATGGTGCAGACGTCTTATGAAGAGCATATATTCCGGGAGGTTGTCACAATGTCCTGTCGGGAGGTACAGAGAGACGGGGAACAGGAATATAAATGAGGCGGATAAATGAAATAAATAACAGATCGGAAGAAAACTGCTGGCTGATAATGGCCGGCAGTTCTTTTATGGACAAAAACATACCGATTGCGGACATTTTCGCAGAGAGCTTTTCCTTTTGCTACGATAAGGGCACAAAGAAAAACAAATAGAAATACAAAGAAAACAGAGGATTCAAAGGAGGTTTATCTTATGCGTCATGTGTATATAAGGTCGATAATCGGTGTGATTCTGGCAGGAGCAGCCATCATGGGAGGCGGTCCGCTCTGTATTATTCTTTCGATTTTAATGCTGTGTTCAGCCTATATGATGTGGAAAAAGGAGACAGGTGACAGGAATGATAGAGGAGAAAAATGAGAAAAACCGCATGCTTCTGTCAATCTGCAATCTGAACGCCTGGTATGCAAAAGGGAAAAATGTTCTGTCCGGGCTCTCCATTGATCTGGGAGAACATGAGACAGTCGGCCTGATCGGGCTGAATGGAGCAGGAAAGACGACACTGATTAAGGTATTATCCGGACTGCTGGATACGTTTTGTGCTGAGAAAGTGAGTTACAGTCTGCGCAGTGTGGAGTTCAGTTCGGGATGCTGCAACGGCAGCCAAGACCAGCCGCTATACCGCATTTTCAGAAGATTATTCTTTCGCGTATTTTATATTCCGGGAATATCTGTCCTATGTCTGCAGGGCGTATGGCAGAGAGGTGCCGGATGTGACTGAAGTGATATGGGGATTCGGATTTGAGCAGTTTACGGATGTGCTGATCAGGGATCTGTCAACGGGAAACAGGAAGAAAGTGTTTCTGATTACCGCGTTCGCTCTGCGGCCGCCTCTCCTTCTGCTCGATGAACCGGTCAACGGGCTGGATTTTATGAGCACGGAATATCTGTACCGGCAGATTTCAGATTACAGGAGATATGGTACGGTTCTGTTCTCATCGCATATTCTGGAGAGCATAACGCTGACCTCGGACCGCGTTCTTGTTCTGGAAGGAGGACGGATCAGACAGACGTTTGAACAGGGGCAGATCGATACGGAAAATATACGGGAAGTGTTAAGGGATGAGACGGTTGACAAGGGCATTTGTTAAAAATATTTTCGGAGCGGATTATAACAAAACAGTGCGTACCCTTCTGATTGATCTTGTCATATTCTGGGGACTGCGCACATCAGGGCTGCGTGTGGAAGCGGCGCCGTTTATTCTTTATCTGACAGTTGCTGCTTTTACGGCAGGAGTGATGTGGCAGACATTGTCTTCCACAGGCAATGAGAAAAGTGGAGCGGCAGCTTCAGGCGTGGGCAGTATGAGGAATCAGTTCATGCTTCCCTTTGACGGGCGAAAGCTGATCTTCACCTATATCGGAACGCTGGGGGCTTATACACTTCTGACAAAGACAGCAGCTCTTCTCGCAGTTCTGCTGGCAGTATCCGACTGGAGCGGGACAGAGATCGCGGGATATTTTATCAATACCCTGCTGACCGCGGGAAATGCGGTTTTGACAGCAGGGGCAGTATTTTCCACGAGACAGCAGGGCGGTGACGGAAGAGTTACAGAGAGATTCCGGAGCAGGTGGATTTGCAGGGGAGTTATATGGGGCGCATTTCTGACAGCTGTGTTTTTTCGCCTTGGGAATACGGTATGGTTTCCACTTGTCCTGGCAGGGAATGGAATTGCCGCTGCTGTTGTTCTCTGGAAGGCGGATCCGTATACATTTTATGTTTCCGGAGAGAAGAGTGCTCAGAGGATAAAGGGAAGAAGCCGTCATTCTGTCTGGATTTATTTTATCCGGTATATGCTGCTGGATCACAGGAATTATATGATTAATACTGTGGGAATGTGGGGCGTGGCGTGTGTGCTTCCGATATTTTTCCGGCAGACGGACAGCCTGTTTGCCGCGCCGCTGGGATATGCAGTTCTTTCCCAGAATCCCCCTGTCTGTATCCTGCTTTCCTGCGATCCGTCTCTGGAACAGGCGGTACGCTTTCTCCCCGGCCAGAGGAGAGCCTTCTGCGTGCCTTACTGTCTGTTTGTTTTTAGCTGTAATATGATGGCGAATCTGATCTTTCTCCTGAGCTGGCAGATTCAGACCGGAGAAATTACGGTGTGGATGGCTGCGGCAGCGGCTTATTTCGCACTTCAGAGCGCAGTATTTTCAGTCCTGCTGGAGTGGTTCTTTCCGGTGAGAGGATGGCAGGTGGAGAGCGATCTGTGGCATCATCCGAGAAAATATCTCGTTCCGGCGGTGATGATGCTGATCGCGGGGCTGGTCAGCGCGGTGCCGGAGATGCTCTGGGGGCTTCTGGTGATTTCCGGGACTGAGATTGTATGCATGGCCGCGGCATGGTACAATAAACGCAGTGGAAATAGTGGCGGGCATTTCAGGAGGTGGCGTGTGTGAAGAAGAAAATGCCAATATTGATTCTGGCAGGGACCTGCCTGGCAGCGAATCTGTGTTTGACTGCCTGTCATCAGCAGAATGCGGTGTTTGTGGGAACAGTAGTTGAGGTGTCGGAAAACAGTTTATTAATAGAGCCATTGGAAGGAGAGGAAGAAACAAGATCCTCTGATCGAATTACTCTGGGAATGTCAAAGATGGAGGATCTGGAATTGACAGAAGGAGATGTCGTTGAGATTACCTACAATGGGATCATACTGGAGTCATATCCGGCGCAGCTTGATGAGGTATATTCTGTTGAACTGGTTGAGGAGTAAAAAAGTACAGAAAATTTACGTGGCAGGCGAAAACATGAAATCACGTTCCATCTGTTTTAAGTGCGAAGAGCACGGAACAGATGAAACGTGATTTTCTGTCAGCAGGCCTCTGAGAATCAGAAAATGGATCCTCTCTCTGAAAATTGCCGGAAGAAGGGGACAGTCAGAAATGCAGCTATGCAGATAAGTACTCCGCTGGGCAAAAGCACCAGATAGACGCTGTCGGAGAACAGATCAAAAAGCAGACCATAGACTAGCTGTCCCAGCGGCTGCGCACACAGGGAGATCGTGTAGACGAAGGACATGATTTTCCCCGTCAGGTATTCCGGCGTTCTCTGCTGAATGAGTGACATGGCGTATACGGAGAACATACTGCAGATCACCTGACAGCAGCCAAAAGCGATCATAAGAACCGCATATCTGCTGACTGCACCGGCGGAAACCAGGAAGACAAAGCCTGCGGGGAGAAGCGTAATTCCGGCAGCCGCCAGGAACAGAGGCATATACCGGGGCTTCAGCTTCCCGGCAAGGACGCTGATGGCAATACCTCCCAGAATGGCGGATACTCCCATGACGCTTTCCGCCGCACCGTAATGTTCCGCTGAGAGACCGAGAACCGTGCGGACGAGATAGGGGAATCCGACCACCAGTATTCCGGTAAGGAACATGCTGATCAACGCGGCGAGAAGAAGGAGCTTTAAGACTCCGGGCTCATCATGCCGCAGAAAGCGGATGCTGTCAGAGAAGTCCCCCTTTACAACAGCAGTGATCCGCAGTTTCTCTTCCTGCTTCCGGTAATCCAGGCGGATGAAACATTCCAGAAGAGCGGTCAGAAAGAAGCAGGCAACAGCCGTATAGAGAACCGGCTGGATGCCAAACGCAGTGTAGAAGATACTTCCTGAAAATGGCGCGATCAGGGAGGCGGCTGCCTGGATCTGATTGACGATGGCATTTCCCTGTACGATCTGATCACCGGAGAGCATCTGCGGCACGCATGCCTGAACCGTAGGAGATTCAAAGGCTCCAAGGACGGACAGGGCGATGAGCAGCGCGCCGATCAGGAGAAGATCATTTCCATGACGAAGAAACAGTCCGGCGGCCAGTACAATGATCCCGGAGAGCGTATCCAGTGTCAACATGATATTTCTCCGGTTCGCCCGGTCGGCAAGAATTCCGCCAAAAGGAGAGAGAAGGATCATTGGAATCAGGGAGAGGGCCATCAGTCCGGCATAGACGGACGCGGAGCCGGTCTGTTCAAGGATGTACATGGACAGGGCGAATTTCAGAGTGTAATTCCCGATCAGGGAACTGACCTGACCGAGGATGAGAAACGTAAAATTGCAGGTAAACAGTTTCTGTCCGGATTTCTTTTCCGACATAGAGAGAGCCTCCTTTCAAGTGAGCTGTGTTATTTAGATACCTACCGAATGAATGTATGAGGATGTAAAAAAGGAATCCTTATGTGTATTGTTCAGCCTTTGGGATATGGAGGTGCGAATTATATACAGGATTCCAGTTAAAACACTATAAAATAAATAGCTGGCTATGTATTCGTCTGATTTGAATATATCGTTTTTTCTGTTTAAAGACTGCCGTTCTGATTTTCTGTTTCCGGATCGGGCATCTTTTCAAAGAAGTTATCTACCAGTTCGGCAGTGGCTTCATCAAAGAGCGGAACTCCCATTTTATCCAGCATATCTCCGAGAAAAATGAATTTGCGTTTCATCTCATCTTTCGTTGCAGGAAAGATCGAGGGCAGCATCCAGAGACTTGTGAGAAGCGGCAGCAGTTCCGCAATTTCCCGGGTATATTCCGTGTGCATCGAACCGTCCCGATTGCCTTCTTCCAGAAGCTCCTGAAAATAGGGTGTCAGGATCCGTCTGTTGGAGTCGATCATTTCCATGAGCAGACGGGGATCTTTGTATATGGGCATGGACTGGATGTTTAAGTCCGTGCGGCTGTCGTCCGTCTGATTGATCCGGATCGCTTCACGGAGTTTCTCGAGCCCGTTTAAGTCTGAGCGGTTCCGGACCGCTTCGAATGGATTGTTTGTAAAGAACATCCGGTCACCCACTGCGTCCATGATCTCTTCTTTTGATTTAAAATGATGGTAGACCGCGCCTTTTGTCAGATCGCCAAGCTCATCGACGATATCCTGAATCGTGGTGTGATCATACCCTTTTTCCAGAAAGAGTTTCTGTGCTGCATCCAGGATGCGTTCGACCGTTACTTCCGGGTATTTGTTCCGTGCCATAGTCTGTCCTCCCTGCTTAACATTCGTTTGGTATGTATAGATTATAGCTGGAGAAGATTATGTTGTCAATATACATACTTTTGGTATCTTTGAGCGTAATACCAGTTCGATTAACAAGAATAAGCGGTGTCGAAACAGATTGCATCATGTTTATATATGACATATAATATCTATTATCAGAAGCAAAACTGGTTCGGGGAGGAGTCATTATGGTATCTAATTTCGAGTTTTTAAATAAAGATTTTCCAGTGTTAGCGAATTTTGGCTCATTGGCGGAAAAATACTGTTTTTCGGATTCGAATTCCTGCCTGATGAAATTAGGAATGATCGGAGAAACGATTGTTAATCTCATGTTTACATATGATAGGATTCGTTATCCTGAAGATAATACCGCTGTGAAGCGAATCAATAAGCTGCAGAAAGAAGGATTGTTAACCTCTGATCTGGTTTCTATATTGCATGAATTACGAAAGAAGAGAAATCTTGCAGTTCATGAAAATTATTCCTCGACCGAAGACAGCAAGGCACTTCTTCAGATGGCGCATAGTCTGTGTGAATGGTTTATGCAGACTTATGGT
>CALWBC010000254.1 GCA_944375755.1 uncultured Mediterraneibacter sp.
GTGCTTCTCGGTCATCTGGATATGGATTCCGTGCTGACAAAGGAAAGTCTCGATCCGAAACAGCATTTTACACAGCCGCCGGCTCATTATACGGAGGCGAGCCTGGTCAAGGCACTGGAGGAACTGGGAATCGGACGGCCAAGTACCTATGCTCCGACCATTTCCATTATTCTCGGAAGACGTTATGTTACCAAGGAAGCAAAGAATCTGTATCTGACAGAGATCGGAGAAGTGGTAAATAACATTATGAAGCAGTCTTTCCCGAGCATTGTGGATGTGAACTTTACTGCCAATATGGAAGGACTTCTCGATATGGTGGAAGAGGGCAAGGTAGAGTGGAAGGTAATCATCCGCAATTTCTATCCGGATCTGGCGGAAGCGGTTGAAAAAGCTGAAAAAGAGCTGGAGAGCGTTAAGATAGAGGATGAGGTGACAGATGTAATCTGTGAGGAATGTGGAAGAAACATGGTGATTAAATACGGACCTCACGGGAAATTCCTTGCATGTCCGGGCTTCCCGGAATGCAGGAATACGAAGCCTTATCTGGAGAAGATAGGTGTTCCATGTCCTGTCTGCGGAAAAGATATCGTGATTCGCAAGACGAAAAAGGGGAGAAAATATTACGGATGTGAGAATAATCCGGAATGCGAGTTTATGTCCTGGCAGAAACCATCCAGAGAGAAATGCCCGGAATGCGGAGGCTATATGGTGGAAAAAGGAAATAAACTTGTGTGTGCAAATGAAAAATGTGGGTATGTAACCGCACTGAAGCACGATAAATCCGAAAATAATGGATAAGTTGTATTGCTATTCTGAAAATTGTGTGATAACATAAGGATATCTATTAAGTTGTCAGGATTTGTGCGTACAATTTTGACATGTGCAAAGAAATGCGGAGGAAATAATGAGTGTACAACTATTAGACAAAACGAGAAAAATTAACAAACTGCTTCATAACAACAATTCGAGCAAAGTGGTCTTTAATGACATCTGTGCCGTGCTTACGGAGATTCTTGACTCGAATGTGCTGGTTGTCAGCAGGAAGGGAAAGATACTCGGAGTGAGCAAATGCCAGAATGTGAGAGAAATCAACGAACTGATTACCGAGTCGGTGGGATCTCATATTGATAAAATGCTTAATGAGAGACTGCTGAGTATCCTTTCCACGAAAGAGAATGTGAATCTCGAAACACTGGGATTTTCACCGGAGGCGGTGGCAGGCTGCGAAGCGATCATTACCCCGATTGATATTGCGGGAGAAAGACTGGGGACTCTGTTTATTTACAAACAGGATTCAACTTATTCCATTGATGATATTATTCTCAGTGAGTACGGTACGGCAGTGGTAGGGCTTGAGATGCTTCGTTCGGTAAATGAGGAGAGCGCGGAGGAGACGAGAAAAGAACATATCGTTCAGTCCGCGATCAGCACGCTTTCATTTTCCGAGCTGGAGGCAATTATACATATTTTTGATGAACTGGGTGGAAATGAAGGAATCCTTGTAGCCAGCAAGGTGGCTGACCGCGTGGGAATTACACGTTCGGTTATCGTAAACGCGCTTAGAAAATTCGAGAGTGCGGGTGTGATAGAGTCCCGGTCTTCAGGAATGAAAGGAACGTATATCAAGGTACTGAATGACTACGTGTTTACTGAGCTCGAGAAGATTAAAAAAGAGAGGGCATAATCGGGAGGACAGCGTATATGTACGAAGGAAATCCAGTAGACCTGCGGATGGAGAAGATCATATCGGCAGACGGTATTTTTGATGAGTCGACCCGTCAGTGCAGGGTGTACAAATATGATCCGGAAGAGGATTATATCTACCTGGAACTGAAAGAAGGAGAACTTACGGAGATTTCACTTGACGCAAAATACAGGTGTTACATATCCACAAGAAGTGAACTGCTCTACTGCACCGGTGTGGTGAAGGAGAGGTACAGACAGGATGACAGGAATCTTTTCAAATTCAGAATTGAAAACGGATTCTACAATGTATATGAAGGGCGGAAGATGACGAAGCGCGCATAGGCTGTGTGCTTCGTCATTTTTATATGGCCTCTTATCTTTTATTCGAGTCCGGGTGTCCCCCTTTTTTATAAAAACCTTATAAACTGTGTTGACAAATTCATATGAGAGTGCTATTTTATATTCATGAGGTTTAGCACTCGAAAGAAATGAGTGCTAACAAACAAATATTAAGGAGGAATCACAATGAAGTTAGTACCATTAGGTGACAAAATTGTTTTAAAACAGTTAGAAGCAGAAGAAACGACAAAATCCGGTATCGTGCTGCCGGGACAGGCAAAAGAAAAACCGCAGGAAGCGGAAGTTATCGCTGTGGGACCGGGCGGAAATATAGATGGTAAAGAAGTTGTTATGCAGGTTAAAACAGGTGACAAGGTGATCTACTCCAAATACTCAGGAACAGACGTAGAGCTTGACGGAGAAGAATATATTATCGTAAAACAGAGCGATATTCTTGCAATCGTAGAAGAGTAATATTAAAGGAGATGTATAGAAATGGCAAAGGAAATCAAATATGGAGCTGAAGCCAGAACAGCACTGGAAAAAGGCGTAAATAAACTGGCAGATACAGTAAAGGTAACACTCGGACCAAAAGGAAGAAACGTAGTACTTGACAAATCTTTCGGTGCTCCGCTGATCACAAACGATGGTGTGACAATCGCGAAAGAGATCGAGCTTGAGGACGGATTTGAGAACATGGGAGCACAGCTGATCAGAGAAGTTGCTTCCAAGACAAACGATGTGGCCGGAGACGGAACAACAACAGCTACCGTACTTGCCCAGGCAATGGTTCATGAGGGAATGAAGAACCTTGAGGCAGGAGCAAACCCGATCGTACTGAGAAAAGGTATGAAGAAAGCAACAGATAAAGCTGTGGAAGCAATCCATAACATGAGCAGCAAGGTAAAAGGCAAAGAGCAGATCGCGAGAGTTGCCGCTGTTTCATCAGGAGATGAAGCCGTAGGACAGATGGTAGCAGATGCTATGGAAAAAGTTTCCAATGATGGCGTTATTACAATCGAAGAGTCAAAGACAATGCAGACAGAGCTGGATCTGGTTGAAGGTATGCAGTTTGACCGCGGATACATTTCAGCTTATATGGCAACAGATATGGAGAAGATGGAAGCAGTTCTGGAAGATCCGTATATCCTCATTACAGACAAGAAGATTTCCAACATCCAGGATATCCTTCCGCTCCTTGAGCAGGTTGTACAGTCAGGTGCAAGACTTCTGATTATCGCTGAGGATATCGAAGGAGAAGCACTGACAACTCTGATTGTCAACAAACTGCGTGGAACATTCAACGTTGTTGCTGTTAAGGCTCCGGGATATGGCGACAGAAGAAAAGAAATGCTTCAGGATATCGCTATCCTTACAGGCGGTCAGGTAATCTGCGAGGAACTTGGATACGACCTGAAAGAGACGACAATGGAACAGCTTGGACGTGCAAAATCCGTTAAAGTACAGAAAGAAAATACAGTTATCGTTGACGGATGCGGAGACAAGAACGCAATCGCCGACAGAATCGCTCAGATTAAGAAAGCGATCGAAGATACAACTTCTGATTTCGACAGAGAGAAACTGCAGGAGAGACTTGCAAAACTGGCGGGCGGCGTAGCGGTTATCCGTGTTGGCGCAGCTACCGAGACAGAGATGAAAGAAGCAAAACTCCGTATGGAGGATGCTCTTAACGCGACAAGAGCTGCAGTTGAGGAAGGTATCATCGCAGGCGGCGGTTCCGCATATATCCACGCTGCAAAAGAAGTTGCGAAACTGACAGAGGAACTGGATGGCGATGAGAAGACAGGCGCAAGAATCATTCTGAAAGCTCTGGAAGCTCCGCTGTATCAGATCGCTGCAAACGCAGGTCTGGAAGGCGCTGTTATTGTGAACAAAGTAAGAGAGTCTGAGCCGGGAATCGGATTCGATGCTTATGATGAAGAGTATGTAGACATGGTAGAAAAGGGAATCCTTGATCCTGCCAAAGTAACAAGAAGTGCTCTGCAGAACGCAACCAGCGTAGCTTCTACGCTGCTGACAACAGAGTCTGTTGTATCTACAATTAAAGAGCCACAGCCGGCTGCTCCAGCAGGCGGTGCCGGTGGAATGGGCATGATGTAAAATCCTGAAAGAGAAACTAAATGAACCGGGAATTCTGCTTTTAGCAGATTCCCGGTTTTTGTGTGATACGCCCGGAGGACGCCTGCCGTGCCTGCACGAGCGGGCATCCTCCGGGCAACGGTCATCGGAAAATTTCGTATATCGAGGGATATATAAGTATTACTTATGAATATGTCTTAAAATAAATCAAGTGAAAAATTAATATTGCTCCATTCAAAACTGTTGACATCTCTTTTGAATTTCTGTAGTATATCAGGTAAACATTTACAACTTATATATGGATTCGAAAGAAAGAGAGGTCAGTGAACATGGGAAAGATTATTGGTGAAGGGATTACATTTGATGATGTGCTGCTTGTTCCGGCGTATTCAGAAGTTATCCCCAATCAGGTAGACCTGTCAACATATTTGACGAAGAAGATTAAACTGAACATACCTATGATGAGTGCCGGTATGGATACGGTAACCGAGCATCGTATGGCGATTGCCATGGCTCGCCAGGGCGGTATTGGTATTATCCATAAGAACATGTCAATTGAGGCGCAGGCGGAAGAGGTTGACAAAGTTAAGAGATCAGAGAACGGTGTTATTACAGATCCGTTTTATCTTTCTCCGGAGAATACTCTGGAAGACGCGAACAATCTGATGGCAAAATTCCGTATTTCCGGTGTGCCGATTACAGAAGGACGCAAACTGGTAGGAATTATCACAAACCGTGATCTTAAATTTGAAGAAGACTTCTCTAAGAAGATAAAAGAATCCATGACATCTGAGGGACTGATCACGGCGCGCGAGGGCATCACGCTTGAAGAGGCAAAGAAGATCCTTGCGAAGGCGAGAAAGGAAAAACTTCCGATTGTCGATGAGGAAGGAAATCTGAAAGGTCTTATTACAATTAAGGATATTGAGAAACAGATCAAATATCCGCTTTCTGCAAAAGATTCACAGGGCAGACTGCTCTGCGGTGCGGCGATCGGTATCACTGCGAACTGTCTTGAACGTGTTGCGGAACTTGTGAAAGCAAAAGTGGATGTTGTTGTCATGGATTCCGCACATGGTCATTCCGCCAATGTACTTCGTACCGTGCGTATGGTGAAGGAAAAATTCCCGGAGCTTCAGGTGATTGCGGGAAATGTGGCTACAGGCGAGGCGGCCAGAGCTCTGATAGAGGCCGGTGTAGACGCGGTGAAAGTAGGAATCGGACCTGGATCCATCTGTACGACCCGTGTGGTTGCCGGAATCGGTGTTCCGCAGATTACGGCGGTTATGGACTGCTACGACGCGGCAAAAGAGTATGGTATTCCGATTATTGCGGACGGTGGTATCAAATATTCAGGCGACATGACAAAGGCGATCGCTGCCGGCGCGAATGTATGTATGATGGGAAGCATCTTTGCGGGATGTGATGAGAGCCCGGGAACATTCGAGTTATATCAGGGAAGAAAATATAAAGTATATCGTGGTATGGGATCCATCGCAGCCATGGAAAACGGAAGCAAGGATCGTTATTTCCAGGAAAACGCAAAGAAACTTGTGCCTGAGGGAGTGGAAGGCCGTGTGGCTTATAAGGGAACCGTTGAGGATACGGTATTCCAGCTTATGGGAGGACTTCGTTCAGGAATGGGATACTGTGGAACCAGGACAATCGAAGAGCTTAAGACGAACGGACGCTTTATCAAGATTTCCGCGGCATCACTCAGAGAGAGTCATCCACATGACATTCATATTACAAAAGAGGCTCCGAACTACAGCGTTGATGAGTAAAACAGGGCCAAACGGACAGGCAGGGAACCGGCTGAGAACGGTTCGTATGTCTGCGGCCGGTCAGAGTTGAAAAGATAACATGAGTTTACGAGAAGAATTTCCGCATTGGCGGGAGGCAGAGCGCTTCCGTCTGCGGAAATTCTTTTCATTATTTATTAAGATTTTATTCATTGTTCTTACAGACTTTGGTGGTAACATACAGCTTAGTGAGGCGGAAGAAAAATGAATTCATACAAATCGGGAAAAAATACGAAAAAGAAAAAAACGGGAAACCGGAAAAGAAAAAGCGGAAATGCTCCGGCATTAAAATACATACGGACCGGGGTGGTGATTCTTGCGGTTCTGACCATTGCTCTGGCTGTTCGCTCGTGTGTGACAGGCGGGATTCTGTCAGGCGGAGGCTACAATGTGGATGGAGTGGATGCGTCCGAACCGGAAATCGATGTTCAGCTGCTGGATGTAAATCCCTATTCCAGGCCGGGAATACAGACGGACGGGATCAATGGAATCGTGATTCATTACACGGCAAATCCGGGAAGTACGGCACAGGAGAACAGGGATTATTTTAACGGACTTCAGTATTCGCAGGAGACAGAGGCAAGCAGTAATTTTATTGTGGGAATCGATGGAGAGATTATTCAGTGTGTGCCGACCTGGGAGGTTGCCTATGCCTCAAACAGCAGGAATAATGATACCGTGTCCATTGAAGTATGTCATCCGGACGAGGACGGGCGGTTTACCGAGGCGACTTATCGGTCACTGGTGCAGCTTACGGCATGGCTTTGTGTAAAGTTTGATCTGTCTCAGGATGATGTGATACGACATTATGATGTTACCGGAAAAATCTGTCCGAAATATTTCGTGGAACACGAGGATGCGTGGGAAGAATTCGAAAATAATGTTGGAAAGGCAATTGTGGATGCCGGACAGTGATTTCTCTGTGAAGAGAGATAAAATCAAAACTTGCCATTGACTGTGAGAGTTGATATAATATGAGAGTTGCAGTATATGAAGCGAATGCCTTTACATACTGTGTGATGAACAGCAGAAAGATTCCCGCCACGCGGGATGTGATTGACGGAATAAGCGGAGGTAGAGATGAACGATCTGGAAATGTACCGCGAGCAGCTGGCAATCTGTGATGACAAAATCATAGATGCTCTGGTAGAAAGAAATGCCATTATCGAAAAGATCATGGCGTACAAGGAAATGTACGGAATGCCGATCCTGCAGCCGGCTCAGGAGGCGAAACAGCAGAGAAGACTCAACGAGAAACTCAAAGACAATAAGTATCAGGAAGAGATTCAGGACGTATTTCAGAGGATCCTGCGCAACAGCAAGCGGATCCAGGCGAGAAAACTGTTCTCTTACAATATTGTTCTTATCGGATTTATGGGCGCGGGCAAGACGACGATCTCCGATTATATGAGTACGATGTTCGACATGAGACTGGTGGAGATGGATCAGGAGATTTCCGAGCGCGAAGAGATGAGTATTCCGGATATTTTCGCAACATACGGAGAAGAATATTTCCGTAACCTGGAGACGAACCTCCTGAAGGAACTTCAGACCGGAAAGAACTGCATCATATCCTGCGGCGGAGGAGTTGCGCTGCGTCAGGAAAATGTGGTTGAGATGAAGAAAAACGGAAGAGTCGTGCTTCTGACTGCAAGTCCGGAAACGATTTATGAGCGTGTGAAGGACAGCAATGACCGGCCGATTCTCAACGGAAATAAGAATGTGGAATTTATTGCGGATCTGATGGAGAAGAGAAGAGAGAAATATGAGGCGGCGGCTGATGTCGTGATCCAGACAGATAATAAATCGATTCTCGAGATCTGTGAGGAACTGATTTCAAAACTTACGGAGTTGGATGAAAAATAATGTTTGAACGATTTTTCCCGGATGAATATATGGCATCGACCTATGTCATTCCGTTTGAAAAACTGTATGAGGAAGGGTACAGAGGCGTGATTTTCGATATTGACAACACTCTTGTGCCTCATGGAGCGCCGGCGGATGAGCGCGCGGAAAAGCTGTTTCGCAGACTGAAGGAAATCGGGTTTGAATCCTGTCTGATTTCCAACAATCAGGAGGCAAGAGTAAAGATGTTTAACCGCAATATCGGAACAAAATATATTTACAATGCCCACAAACCTTCCACAAAAAACTATATCAGGGCAATGGAGATGATGGGAACCGACAGATCGAACACGGTTTTTGTCGGTGATCAGCTCTTTACGGATGTGTGGGGCGCGAAGCGCGCCGGAATACACAATATTCTGGTGAAACCGATCCATCCGAAAGAGGAGATCCAGATAGTACTGAAGAGATATCTGGAAAAGGTTGTCCTGCATTTCTATAAAAAGGGATTGAAAAATAAGTAAGATTAGTATAAAATTATACAATGGAGCGTTAGTAAAGCGCATGATTGAAGGAGGAAGATAAATGGTCGCAGCAGGAGATTTTAAGAACGGCATCACCGTAGAGATTGACGGTAATATTTATCAGATTTTGGAATTCCAGCATGTAAAACCAGGCAAAGGTGCTGCGTTCGTAAGAACAAAATTAAAAAACATTATCAGTGGAGGCGTTGTGGAGAAAACATTCCGTCCGACTGAAAAATTTGAGAATGCTCATATCGACAGAAAAGACATGCAGTATCTCTATAAAGACGGAGATCTGTACAACTTTATGGATCTTGAGACATATGATCAGATCGCTCTTGATTCTGATGTTGTAGGAGATGCTCTGAAGTTTGTAAAAGAGAATGAGTCTGTCAAGATCTGTTCTCACAAAGGAAATGTGTTCTCAGTAGAGCCGCCGCTCTTTGTAGAGCTTGCAATTACGGAGACAGAGCCGGGATTCAAAGGCGATACGGCTCAGGGCGCAACGAAACCGGCAACTGTTGAGACAGGCGCGGTTGTAAATGTTCCGCTGTTCTGCGAGGTTGGCGATGTTCTGAAGATCGATACACGTACAGGAGAATATCTGTCAAGAGTATAACCGGGGAAATGTCACCGGAAAATCCGTGGAAAACGCGGTAAATTCAGTTATGAATGCAATGAGAAAGGATATGTCAACAGGATATGTCCTTTCTTTTTTATGTAATACTATATGAAATTTTGTTATTGTTTTTGTGAATTATTCCGCATTGCTTTTTTCAGCAGAGGCGTCTATAATCAAGATCACATAATATTGTTCAATTATTATTTATCAATTCGAAGGTACATTTCGTACCGGATTTCTCATTAAATTCAGATGAATCGCGTCGAGAAAGGAGAAAAATGGACTACAGAGAGTTTACTGACGCGGTTGAGAAACAAATGAATCAGAGGATGACAGGAGGTGTTCGGGCAGGACTTTATACCGCTGTAAAAAATAACGGCAGAGAGCGGACGGGGGTGCTGATTGAAACACCGGGAATTAACATATCTCCCACGATCTATCTGGAAGAATACTTCGAGGAGTATCTTGCGGGGACATCCTTTGAAAAAATCATTGACGAGATCATGGAGTTTTACGAGTGCATCCGGCGGGACGAGTCGTGGGACTGTGAAAAGATTCTTAGTTTTGAAGGGGTAAAGGACAGAATCGTTTTCAAACTGATCAACACGGAGAAAAACACCGCTTATCTGAGGAGGGTTCCGCATCTCGCGTTTCTTGATCTGTCGATTGTATTTTATGTACTGCTTGAGGTCGTCAGAGAGGGAACCGCCGCCATGGTGATCACAAACAGTCATATCAGACAGTGGAATGTTGAGCCGAAAGAGCTCTGGGATGCGGCAGCGGCCAATGTAAAGCGGATTCTGCCGGCGGAATTCTATACCATGAATTATGCGTTGAAAGAAATGCTCAGCAGAGGATCCCTGAATCAGGAATTTCTGGAGGAGGAGAATCTTTTCCGCAGAAATGTCAATGTGAGAGACGGCATGTATGTTCTTTCCAATCACCTCAGAAACTATGGGGCCGCATGCATGGCTTATCCTCATGTACTTGAAATGGTGGGGCAGATTCTGCGCAAAGACTTTTATGTACTTCCAAGCAGCGTCCATGAAGTGGTGATAGTGCCCTGTTATTCCGGGATGAACTGCAGAGAGATGGACGCCATGGTCAGAGATATTAACAAGACGGAGGTTGCGGATGAGGAGGTTCTGGGCGACCATGTCTATCTGTATGAGCGAAGCTCGGGAATCCTCAGAATGGCGACGAACCGGCGCGTAAGCAGCCTTGTAATGTAAACATGCAGAATAGGAAAGGAAAGAAAAATATGAAGATAAATACAGAAGAAATCAGAGGAACAGGAGAAAGCAGCAGAAGGAAAAACAGCAGGAAAAGGACGAGAAAGGGCAGGGGGAAGATCGCTCTGCTTCTGGGATGCGCCGCTCTGGCAGGGACAATGGCCGCAGGCGGGATTTATGCATATTTCACGGACGGTGAAACGGTGACAAATACCTTCACAGTCGGCAGGGTATCCCTGGATCTGGAAGAGCCGGACTGGATTCCTCCGGAAAATATTACACCTGAGCAGGAAATTGAAAAGGATCCTCAGATTGTAAATGACGGAATCAATGACGAGTTTGTATTTCTGGAAGTGGCGGTTCCGTACAGGAATGTTGTTACAGCCGAACCGGATGGCTCCAAGAATCCGGCAGCTGAACTGGAACTTTTTACATATACGGTGAATACAGGCTGGACGGAGATCGGATCCGGGGTGAAGAATACGGAAAATCAGACGGTAACTCATCTGTATGTATACGGTACGGAAGCGGAGTGTACCGCTCTGGCCAGGGAGGAGACTACTCCTGCTCTGTTTGACAGCGTGCGATTTATCAACGTGGTTGAGGGACAGGGGCTGGAAGAGACAACGCAGCATATTATCCTGAATGCGTATGGAATACAGAACTCAGATATAAACGGAGGTGTTACCGCGCCGGAAGAGGTATGGAAGGTCCTTTCCAATCAGCTCCCGAGTACCGTGTAAGAGATGAATCCGGGAATAACGGAATATCGTTCTGCCGGGCAGCCGGCAGAGTCTGCTGCAACAGAGGGAACAGGATATACAGGGAGGAAAGGATATGTACAGATGTGGAACAGCAGGACTTTTATCAATGTCGGTGCTGGCAGGTGTTGGAGGGATCGCAGCATATGCCGCGCCGGAAGCAGCAGTTGAGAATCATTTTGAAACCGGGATTGTCGATATCAGTTTGCAGGAATACATGAAAAACGAAGCGGGGGAGGAGAAGGAATGGAGTCCGCAGGAAGCGGTGCTGCCAGGAATGGAAATCTCCAAGATACCCCGTATTACAAATGAGGGCAGCGACTGTTTTGTGCGGGTGAAGTTCGAGTTTGAAGGGATAGATATGAGTGCGGATGAGGATATATACGGTATGGATGATGCTGTCTGGACGAAGGCAGAGGACGGATATTATTATTACAGAAATGTTCTGGGGACGGAGGAAAGCGTGGATGTATTTCAGGGAATCCGGATTCCGGACGACCTTTCTCAGGAAGAATACGAGGGGCAGTCGTTTCAGCTTGATATAGATGCGGACGCTGTTCAGGCGGCTAATTTTACTCCTGATTTTGAGGCGCCGGAACCTTGGGGAAAGGTTGAAATACTGGAGTGCACGAAGGAAGGCGAGTACGATATCACTACATTCAAAAAGGAAAATCAGCTTGAATTTCAGGTGGAATATCAGGGCAGTGCGGGGACGATGACTGCGAATCCGGATGATTTCTTTTCCAATATGCCATACCTGATGCCGGGAGACACTTACACGGACAGCGCTGTCATGAAAAACAGCGGAGAGAGCGATATCCGCATTTATTTCCGTGGTGAGGTGCCGGAAGAAGACAACCAGGATCAAAGTGATATACTGGACAGAATCAGTCTTCTGATTGAAGCGGAAACACAGGAGGGCAGAAGCGTCGTATATGATGGGCCGCTCCGGGGCGAAACTCTGGAGGAGACGATCTGCCTGGGAACCATACCGGCCGGCGGAAAAGGAGAATTTATCTACACCGTTTATATGCCCGAAGAGCTGAATAATGACTATTCTCTGCTTCACGGGAGTGTGCGATGGATCTTCTCGACAGAGGAAATCGTAAAGGAGCAGGTTTCTGTTCAGACAGGGGACAATGAGAATCTTGGATTTGGTCTGCTGGGCTGTGGTGTTTCACTGGGGCTGCTGACCGCAGTAAGATATATGCGTCAGAGAACTTTGGGTTCCGGCGGAAAGGAGGGAATCAGATGACGCGACAAAGAAATTTCGGGAGATCCTGTTTCGCTGCGGTATCTGTTCTGCTTCTGACTGCGGTATCTGTCGGGGGAATACGAGCCTATCTCACGGACCGCGCCGAGACGGATAACAATATTGTGATCGGACAGAATGAAACAGTGGTGACGGAAGAATTTCCGGAACCTCCGGATGTGCCGGATGAGGGTGGCGATTATGTAAAAAAAGTCCGGGTTGAGAACAAAAGAAGTGTGCCGTGCTATATTCGGACTGCCGTGGAATTTGGCAGCAGCGATACGGGATTCGAGATCTCTCTGTCCGGTTTGAATACAGAGAAATGGATCTATATCAGCACAGAAGAAAATGAGAAACTGGGAGGTTACTATTATTACAAAAATGTGGTCATGCCGGGAGAATGTACGGAATCTCTTTTTGAAGGGGTTTCCTTTGCGAAAGATGATCAGGATGCGTATGTAAATCAGGATGGAGCTCTGGATGTGATCGTGTATGAAGAGTCGCTTCAGGCTGAAGGAGCTTCCGGATACCTGGAAGCGTGGGATGCATTTATAAGAAAGTGAGGTGTAAGCGTTGAAGGCAGAGCAGACAGCGGATAAAATCAGGAATACGGCAGGGATGGTTATCCTCTGGTTTATTTTTGTAATACTTACCTCGTTCGGAGCGCAGCCTGCAGAAGCGGAAGCTGCGATGGCGCAGAACATCTATACACAGCCATTCTGCTCCGAGTACCGTCCGCAGCAGGAAGCCGGAATGAATACAACATCGACCTATTATCCGAGAGGATGGCAGAAAGCCGGAGGCAAGCTCTTCTATATGGTGACGGAACGGCAGTATTATGTGTCTGGCTGGAAACAAATTAAAGGCGAAAGATATTATTTTGATGACAACGGATACTGCGTAACCGGATGGGCCCGGATGACTCCGGAGATAAGATGGGGAACAGATGCGAGAATTGTCTATTTTGATCCGGAAAGCGGAAAAATGCTGACAGGGTATCGGGTGATTGATGGCGTGGGAAGAGCCTTCGCTAATTCCGGTTATCTGATGATTGGAAGGGACCAGGAAATCAAAGTAGGCGGACAGCGGTATCTGACGGATAATGCGGGAGTATGCAGCAATTTTGTACCGGTTCAGGGAGGAAGTTTTCAGAACGCGAAGGAGGTTTTTCAGGCGCTTTCACCGGATGATGTGGTCAGCGGAGATTATGAATTTCAGGCCCGGGTAAATGAGAATACAAAGATGGAGCCGTTCGGGTTTGACTCCGCGCTCTTTGCAAATGCTCAGAGCTCCTCCTATATCAGCTGGTGCAATATAAAAGATGAGACGCTGAAAGGGCGCATAGGTGCCTGGTATCGTGATGTGGGAACCTACCAGGGGCGAGTTGTGGATGTGAAGTGTATTATATCTGACTACAGACTTCAGACAACCTATGGGGATGAATGGGGAATGATCGGGTTCAACCGGGATAATATCGGTATTGCGCAGAACGGCGTGGAATATGCGGAAATGAGAATGGAATTTTACGATCATGAGACCGGTGAAAGAATTCATGTCAAAGGGTACGCTACGATTGCGGATATTGATTTCGCCCAGGCATGTGCCGTTACATCTCCATATGACAGAATCTATGTGGCGCAGGACTGCGAGCTGCTTTACATGGCGGGTGCAGATGGAAACCCTGTCTTTGCGGATGATCTGTACAACTGGACATCGAGAGTGGATGACGATACGGCTGGACAGGTTCTGATTTATTTTGACAGCGATTATTTTTCTTTCCGTTTTTATATGGATGGGACAGTGTGGGAAAACGAGAACGGACAGGTGTATTATCAGGGAATGAATAATGGAAGATACCCGCATTTTTCGGAAGAAGATGTGATGAATAATCCGGAACTGGGTTCTCATTCCTGGCAGTCATATACGGCTTCCAGATTTGCCCGGGTGACGACGCCGCATCCGCCGGTAAAAACTGTAACAGATAACGACGAGACGGATGTGGAGGAAAATACACTGACCTCACTGACTGAAGGATTTTCCTACAAAATATCGCAGAATGTTCCCCTTCAGTCCCAGACCAAATTTTATTATACCAGTTATCAGGTAACTGATGTACTGGAACCGTGTCTGGAATTTGTGGGAGCAAGGGTAGAGGATGACGCGGGGCGCGATGTGACGAATCTTTTCGAGATAAAACAAAACGGACAGACAACGGCTTTTGTGTGCAGAGATCCGCTTGACAGTGGGTTTTACGGCAAAAACTACCACTATATCATTAATGTGAAAGTAAAGGCGGGGACGGATCTTGAGAACTATCGTGACGGGGATGCATACAGGATACCGAATGTGGCATCTCTTGCGGTAAAGTCAGCTTATGAGGATGAGGTCTATGAAACAAATCCTGTACATACGCTGATCCCGGTTCTGGTCCGTGACTGCAGTCTGACGATTGTAAAGCAGAGCAGCCGTGATCATTCCATGCTTGCGGACGCGGAGTTCAGAATCTATGAGTGGAACGGGCAGGAATACGAAGAAAAAGCGGCTCTGACAAATCATGGAGATGGTACCTACAGTGTAACGGGACTGGCCTGTACGGTAAAAAACGGGGGCTGGTTCAAGATAAAGGAAACGAAGGTACCGGAAGGATTTACCGGAACCTGGGAAAGCGAGTTTCAGATTGACCGAAACGGAGAAAATGGTCAGGAATTTAAATATTCCGTGGAAAATGCTCCGGAGGCTCCAAGAGCGGCACTGACTGTGAAAAAGAAAGATCAGTCAACCGGGGAGCCGGTTGCGGGAGCGGAGTTCTCCGTGTATGAATGGAATGTAAACACATCGATGTACAATCCGGAACCGGTGTGTATATTGACAGAGGCGGAAGGCGGAATTTATTCGGATGCGGAACATCTGATACGGAGTGATTTAAATGACGGCTGGTTTAAAGTCGTGGAGACAAAAGCTCCGGAGGGTTATATGGGAGCATGGGAACAGGAATTTCAGATTGCGCAGGGAAACGGTGGAGTCCAGGAGTTTACTTATGAGGTCGAAAATACCCGGCTGGTTCAGCTGATACTGAATAAGACGATCTATGCGGAAGAATTTTATGCGCCTCACGGTGATGCCAGCTTTATATTTCTTGTGTCAGGGACGGATCTTTCCGGTGATGCCCATACCTATGCCAGAGCTGTTACATTCACGGAAGAGTATGTGAAGGAACATACAGCGGAAGACGGTACAGTGACTCTGTCAGCCAGCATTGCGGATATACCGGCGGGAACTTACAGAATTGAAGAAAAGAAAACAGCCAGATATGAACTGACAGAGGTTTTCCCGCTGACGGATAATATTTCTGTCCGTGTCAGAGAGTATAAAGACGCCAGGACGGGTGAACACGGAAGTGAAGTCGAATACGCAGATGCGGATCTGACA
>CALWBC010000255.1 GCA_944375755.1 uncultured Mediterraneibacter sp.
TCTGCCGGGAACCGTCCGTCTGGAACGATTTCTGCCGATTGGATGAAGCCGGAAAAGAAGAGACTGTATAAGCCATGCATTCAGAGCAGGAACGGAAGAAAAGCCTTCGTTCTGGATGTTAGGAAAAACCAAATGCAAGTGCCTTTGCACGAACATTTGGCTTTTTCGTTACATCCATTCGAAGCTTTGATGGAGTGGGCTCAGCATGGCGTTACAGTCTCTTCTTTTCCGGCGTCTTCCGATTAGTCGAATCGCTTGCAACCGGGAAAGTTCCCGTCAGAAAAATCAGAATTTAATTCATCACATCTTTGTAGAGCGCATGCTTCTTAAGCGCCTCGGTCATCTTTGCCATCTCGGACAGATCCCCGATCAGGATCACGCCGGAAAGCCGGTTGTTGAGGAAGAAGTATTTTCTGTACTGTCCTTTGCCCATATCACGGAACTCCACGGTCTTATAAAGGAGATTCGGATTCTTGCCGTTATCGCCTGCCGCAAAGAGCGCGGTATTCATTCCATGGAAGGTGAGGGCTGCCTCCACCGGTTCGTACTCTGTCGCCTCGCCGGCCGCATTTGCTCCTGCCACTCTTCCCTGTTCCGCCGCTTCCGGCCAGATCACGTAATTCATGCCATCGTACTCTGTGCAGTCGCCGCACGCGTACACACCCTGCACGCCTGTCTCCATCCGTCCGTTTACTTTCACCGCGCGTCCGATCTCAAGTCCCATGTTCTGAGCGAGAGCCGTATTCGCACACACACCAGCGGATACGACAACAATCTCGGCCGGAATTTCCTCACCGTCCGCCAGACGCACGCCTGTGACATGCTCCTCGCCGGTAATCGCTGCCACTGATACGCCGGTCCGGATCTTCACGCCGTTTTTGTCTGCGATTTCTTTCAGAATCTCTGCGGATCCTGTATCCAGCTGACGGCCCATCAGAACCGGAGCTACTTCCAGCACCTGGACATTCAGACCTGCCTTCTTTAACTCCCAGGCAGCCTCCAGTCCCAGCACGCCTCCGCCGATTACGACCGCATTCTCAGCAGTCTTCATAAGCCCTTCCAGCTTCTCCACATCGGAGAGCCTGCGGATCGCCACAACTTCCGGAAGATCTTTTCCTTCCATAGGCGGAATAAAGCACTCACTTCCAAGGGCATAGATCAGACGGGTAAAATGTACTTTTGTTCCATCGTCCAGAACCACTTCTTTTGCCTGCATGTCCACGGACTCTACCTTTTTCCCGAGCATCTGATATACTTTATTTTCCTCATACCATGCCGGGCCCTCAATGGCAATCTGCTCCGCGCTGAGGCCTGCCACAATAGACTTCGTCAGCATCGGACGGTTGTACGCAGCATATGGCTCGTCCGAAATCATTATAACGGTTCCCGTCTTGTCTCTCTCCCGGATCGCTTTGGCCGCATTAAATCCCGCCACTCCGTTTCCGATAATCACATAGTACTCTTCCGTATTATTTTCAAATCCGGTCTCCTCCACGTCAACCGGCACAAAGTTTTCTCTTCCTACACCGCACACCGGACAGATATCGAGAGAAGAATCAAAGATTTCCCCGCAGACGAGACATTTCACGAGACTTCTCGCGCCTTTCTTCTTCGGTTTCACCGGTTCCTTATTCTGAACAAGGCAGCCGAACTGATATCCATACTCATACGCGCTGACGAGGTCTGCTTCCGATGGTTTAAAACGTACACGGAATCCATCTGATACTTTCATTTTCAGCTGTTTCAGTCTTGCGGTAATATTGGGGACACCTTCCCCGCTCCACCCATAGCTTCCGAATGCTCCGGCATATTTTCCGCCGTGCGTTGCAGGGAACATGCCAAGCGTCAGATCCCAGATCGGCTTTAACGCTTCTCCGACTATGGTTGGCGTTCCGAGAAGAATGCCGTCCGCAAAGAGAAGCTCCTCGTTCACCTTTGCCGCATCCGCTTCCACCATATCGTAGGAACGCACATCCACCTCGCCGCTGTCCCGCACGCCTTCGGCGATCTTTTCCGCCAGGGTTTTAGTATAGCCGTACGCACTTACATACGGAATGATTACGGTCTTCCTCGGATTCGGATTCACAACCGTTGACCATTCTCTGTACTGTTTCATCACGGACTTGATGCGGTCGCCCACCAGCACCGGTCCATGCCCCGTACACACCATGGTGATATCCATGTTTTCCACCCGGTCAAGGGCCTTGAGCATAAACGGCTTGAACGGTCCGATAATGCAGTCATAATAATATTTGAGCGCCTTCTGATAGTCTTCCTCGTTTTTAATTTCCGTGGAAACTACTTCCGGAAGGCAGTAATGAGAGCCAAAGGAGTCACATGTAACAAGAATCTGCTCTTCCTCAATAAAGGTGTACATTGTATCCGGCCAGTGAAGGTTCGGTACAAAGAGGAAACGCAGAGTACGGTTTCCGATCACCATTTTTTCCTCATCTTTCGCCGGAATTCCGACAAAATCGCGGTTTACGATTTCTTTGAGAAATCCCAGGGCACATCCGGTAGCAACGATTTTCATCTGAGGACTGTAGTCCAGCAGACGCTCCACGCTTCCCGCGTGATCCGGTTCCGTATGGCTTACGATCAGATAGTCAATCTTATGAACATCGATCACTTCCTCGAGTTTTTCAAGATATTCATCGAAGAACTTCGCCTTTGCAGTCTCGAAAAGCACGGTTTTTTCGCCTGCTTTCATCACATAGGAATTATAGGTGGTTCCGAATTCCGTATACATGATGATATCAAACACCCTCAGTTTGTCATCAATGATACCTGTCCAGTAAAAATTCTCTCTCAGTTTAATGCTTTTCATGTTAACCTCCTTTTCTCTCCGTTATTTTCCGGAATTTTTCTTCTTTTATACTATACGCCGACCTTTTTGCAGACATCCGCCAGACAGCATTTGTCGCAGTGCGGCTTTGTCCGTGCCGTGCAGACATCGCGGCCATGATACACCAGTCTGTGGCAGAAATCGCTCCCCTCTTCCGGCGGGATAATCTTCCAGAGCGCCATTTCCACCTTCTTCGGCTCTTTGATGCCGTCCACCAGGCCGATCCGGTTCACCAGCCGGATGCAGTGGGTATCCGTCACAATAGCCGGTTTTCCGAACACATCACCCATGATCAGATTGGCGCTTTTTCTTCCCACTCCCGGAAGTTTAAGCAGAGCGTCAAAGTCATCCGGCACCTTTCCGCCGTATTCATCTCTCAGGATCTTCATACAGGCGCTGATATCCCGCGCCTTGCTTCTTCCAAGACCGCAGGGCCGGACAAGCGCTTCAATATCATCCACATCAGCCGCGGCCAGAGCGTTCACGTCCGGATACTTCTCATACAGGCCTTCCACTACCACATTGACCCTCGCATCCGTACACTGCGCCGCCAGCCGGACACTGACCAGCAGTTTCCACGCCTGGTCATAATCAAGCGTACACCCTGCGTCGGGATATTCTTTCTTCAGACGTTCTATCACCTCAAGAGCACGCTGTTTCTTTGTCATTAGTCTTTCCTCCCGCTTTATTTTTCTTCCATGGATCTGCGGATCTCCTCAAGCGCTTCCCGGAACCGTTTCGATGCCGCGGTCGGATTGCGCCTCAGCATGCCGGCAGCCCTCAGATATCTTCGATCCGTACGGGCGCTCATCTTCTGCAGTTCCGCTGCAATTTTATCCTTGATCTCACTAAGCTCTTCGAAGTGTTTCTGACCGATCAGACCGTTTACCTGCGACGGAATATCCTCCCGGAAAAGTGCCTCTGCCTTTGCGGAAATTTCCGCAAGCTGCCTGCGTCGCTCTTCCCGGTTCTTCCGGATATGTTCCAGGTAGTTCTCCCGACCGGCAGCCGCTTTTCTCACAGCTGAGACCGTCTGTCTGCGGTAATTCTCCAGCCGGTCAACGGAATATCTGCGGTACTCTGTCAGAAGCTCTTCCGACCGTCTCCGGCAGCTTTCCAGCCGCTCGCCGGACTGCCTGCGGTAATCTTCCAGAAGTTCCTCCGAGCGCTTCCGGTAATCTTCCAGGCGCTCCTGGGCGACAGCCTTCAGCTTCTCCTGCATCTCGGCGATCTGCTCCCGGCTCTCCTCCAGCTGCATGAGAATCCGTTTCATATCCATTGCCTCATTGAACGACTGGGTGAAATCAACCGCTGCCGCCACCGTAAGACACAGGGATATAACATCCGTCGCAATCAGAGGGATGCGGAGCACCGCTGTCTCCACAGGGACATGCACCACCCGGACCATGAGCACGGAAAACACACCCCAGCAGAGCGAAGAGCTCACACAGATATAGCCATGCAGATTCAGTTTCTGGCTGTTGTAATCCCAGTATCGCACATGAAACAGCCGCTCCATCACCGCACCGGTAACATATTCCAGCACTGTTGCTCCGCACATGCCCATCAGAAAGATCAGTACAATGTTATCCCTGACCCCGATGGTACTGAGCAGTATTACAATGGCCCCGGACCCGTAAATAGGGAGCATGGGACCGTGCATAAATCCCCGGTTGATCCATCTGCGCTTCCGCGCGGACACATAACAGCTCTCCCATATCCAGCCGATAAAACTGTAAATAAAGAAAAACAGAACCCACTGGCTCAGATCATAAGAATGCATTACTGCTCCCTGTTTTCGATATCCATGAGCATATCAACACGTCTCTGATGGCGTCCGCCCTCAAAATCCGTGTCCAGCCACGTCTCCACGATCATCTTCGCAAGCTCTGCGCCTACAACCCTTGCTCCAAACGCAAGGATATTGCAGTTGTTATGAGCCCTTGCCATCTTTGCCGTAAACGGCTCGCTGCATACTGCTGCCCGGATGCCTTTCACCTTGTTCGCCGCAAGAGAAATGCCAAGTCCCGTACCACAGATCAGAATTCCCTGTTCCACTTCGCCTGCCGCTACGGCGCGCGCTACTTTCTCCCCATAGACCGGATAATCGCAGCTCTCGGTTGAATTCGTTCCGTAGTCAACAACTTCATGTCCCTTCTCTTCAAGAAATTTTATGATTTCCGCCTTCAGTTCCAGTGCGGAATGGTCATTTCCAATTCCAATTTTCATAGTTGATATTCCTTTCTGTATCTGTTTTCTGTATCGACTCTATCATAACAAATTCAGTTGTTAAACGCAACGCACACAACAGCTATTTCATTCATTAACAACCGATTTCAAAACAGACGAAACCAGAGAAATTTATCAGAACGTATTTCTGCGGGGACGGAGATGTGTACGGGTTCCGCTACGGGAAATAAGTGCAGCTAAAAGTTCCGGGTGCGGACTAAATGCAAAGACTGACGGCGGAGAACTCACTTACGCTCAGACAACTCCGCCGCCAGCCTTAACGTCCGTACCCGAAACTTCAAGATGCACTAGATGTTCCTCCGAAGTCACCCTCCCACATCTCCGTCTCCGCAGAAAAGATATTGAAATAGGGCTGGTTTCGTAATCTTTCAAACGGGAAGTCAACGAATAAACAGCTGAAAAAAATAAGGCGCGGCCGGAAGATACTGGAAATTTCAGCATCTTTCAGCCGCGCCGTTTCTTCTTTATTCAGCCTGTTTTGTTGATTGACGGGATGGTTTCTGGTGGAAACTACAGCCGTCAATGTGCTTTTCCATTCGGATGCGCCAGTTCAAAAACAGGGGACTGCGTGAACCATGCGTTGGAGCAGGAACGGATGAGAATCCTTCGTTCTGAATGTTAAAGACCACAAAATGAGAGTGCCTTTGCACGACCATTTTGCGGTCTTGTTACATTCATTCGAAGAGTCGAAGGAGTGGGCTCAGCATGGTGATGCAGTCCTCTGTTTTTGAACGTCAGCTGATCAAAAAACTCATTCCCTTCGTATTTTGTTTCCATCGAAAAGCTTCCCGTTGATGAACCAAACAGCCGTTATGCTGTTTTTGCCCTTCCCGCGCAGAGAGCCTCAAACTCTCTGAGTTTCTGTTTCGCGGCGGGTGTCAGATTCTTCGGGACATCGATCTGTACTGTCACGTACTGATCTCCGTGAACAGAGGGGTTCCTCATGGAAACGATTCCCTTGCCTCTCAACCGGATCTTCGAGCCGGACTGAGTGCCTTCCCGGATTTTGCAGATTACATTTCCGTAAAGTGTATTAACTACAGCTTCACCGCCAAGTACCGCTGTTGTATACGGAATCCGGAGTGTCGTATACACATCCGGGCCTTTTCTCTCATATCCCGGCTTATCTGCGACTTTCACCTTCAGAAGAAGGTCTCCTGCCTCGCCGCCGTTTACTCCCGGCATTCCTTTTCCTTTCAGACGGACTGACTGACCGGTATCGATTCCCGCCGGAATGTGTACCTGAAGCGACTGCACGCCGCCATTCGAACCGGACGGGTCCTGAAGACGGATTACTTTGTCACATCCAAACGCCGC
>CALWBC010000256.1 GCA_944375755.1 uncultured Mediterraneibacter sp.
ATAGTCAGAGCGGTTCCCTTTAATGAATATAGTATACCTTTTTTTCTGAAGATCGTTCATACCGGTATTTTGATAAATCTTTTATGCTGCCGGCCATAATACAATCCCCTCCTTTTTTACATTTTTATAGAATGGCATTACATTTTCCCATTCTGTGAATTTATCATAATCGATGAGGAGTACAGAGAGGACTTTGTCATATTCTAATTCCAAGTCTACAACAAGATCGGTCATCTGTTCATGCATCTCTTTTGTATAAAAATCGACAAGGACAGCTATATCAATATCTGATTCTTCTGTTTGAGTGCCTCTTGCTACAGAGCCGTAGAGGATAATGCTGATCAGTGAATCCTGAAAAATATGGACAAGTCCGGGAATTAATTTTTCCAGCAGATTTGTATAATTTTCCATTATGTGTCTCCTTTCTCCTGTTTGAGGTTATTTTACTCTATTTTGAGAACGAAATCAATCAGGTGGGAAAATAAGGACAATAAGGTCAGCATAAGGTCAAAGGAGGTCAATGCCCATGATGCCCTGATCCCTGACTCTCACCGCCATAATGATGCCGGTTCCCGCTGTTATCTGAATCACTGTTTCCTGAATGTTCATTCTCATCCGTGCTGCCATCGGAAGCATTGCTGTCGGCCGCATTATTTCCTCCGGCGGTACTGGCATCTGTTCCGTTATTCCCGGAATAAGAATCGATCAGATCATAGATTTCCCGCATGGTCATGTCACGCACGTCGTTCGGAGTGCAGGAAGGATCGAGTTCTTTCAGAATCAGATAGGCTCGGTATTTCCCGAAAGAGAGACCTGATTCGTGCGCTTCGTGCATTTCATCCATGTCTCCGGAATGGCACTGGATATTTTCATGGTCCGCGGTGCAGGACTCCACATGTTCCATGATCTCGTTGTACTGTGTCTCGCTGTCCCCGGCAACCGTGAGGGTCATCAGGGCGTCCGGTGACAGATATCCCTCCATACCTTCGGTTCCGAGAATCTCATCCAGCGCGTCGCTGTAGTTCATGAAACGGATATTCAGTGAGTCGGCAAGAGCTTCGCCGTCCTCATTGCAGCCTTCGACAGTGACGATCCGGTTGAAGCGGTTGATCCCCAGTTCCAGTGAGGGATTGATATCAATGCTGATAAATGCGGTAGGCGTCAGGAACATCCAGGAACCGCCGATGAAAATCAGGGCGATCAGGCAGGCTGCCATGGCGGCGACCCGTCTGAAAACAGTCATTCCGGAAGCGGATGCTCGAGAGGTTCTTTTCCTGTGGGGAGATTCATTTCCGTATAATTCCCTGGCAAGTGCGGATTTTGTATGCTGCTTCAGCACTTCTTCCGCATGGATCTGGTCAAATGCGTTTTTCAGATTGTTTTCCAGATCTTGATCAAAATTTTTATTCAGGTCCTTGTTTAAAGTCTCATTGATATTTCTGTCCCGGTCTCTATGCATCCTCTGTCACCCCTTCCAGTCTGTTTTTCAGGAGCTTTCTCGCCCTGGTCAGCAGCGTATATACAGTATTTACATTCCTGTTCAGAATCCGGCTGATTTCCGGCGCTGAGTATCCTTCATAATAGTGGAGATATATGACATCCCTATACTTCCAGGGAAGGGAAAGTACGGCTTCCAGCAGTTCTGAACCGGGCTCGGATAGTTCCTGAGATTTTTCGATCAGCTGATCAAGAGAAACTGTTCTGTTTCGAAAGACATTCCGGAGAAGATCCCGGCATGCGTTGATCGTGACGCGGATGATCCACGCCTTCTCATGCTCCTGGCTGTCAAAGGGCGCGGTGTGAAGGACATACTTCAGAAAAACAGTCTGAAATATGTCCTCTGTATCCGCGTAATTTTTCAGATGGATCATGCAGATTCTGCGTACGGTATCCGCGTACAGATCGATTGCCCTGCTGGCTTCTTCTTCACTTCGCATTTTATGGTTCCCCGCTCATAACAGTTTGGTGGTTCAGTATCTGCAGCCTGCCCGGTTCCCACAGCCGTTCTCTGCGTGATGATGTCCCGCGCTGCCTGTTCCTGTGAAGCCGGATGATGAATTCCCGCCATATCTGTGATGTTGTGCTGTGCCGGCTTCTTTGATCCGGTCTTCATAGTGATCACAGATGCCGTCGTTATTTTCATCCGTATAATACGGCTGACAGGATGCTCCCGTTCCCGCAAACGAACCGGTCTGGCAGTTCTGGCGGAGGCGGTCTCTTCCAACGGCAAAGGCCGTTGTGCTTCCAAGAGTCATTACAAGTATTAATGTGATAATAACTGCTGCAGTTTTTTTCATATGAATTCCTCCTGTCTTTCTTAGAATTTTTTTTGTCTTTCACTATTAATACGAATGTTCCGGAGGATTCCATTCAGAAAAAAGAAAAATCTTTATATAAAGTATAAATACAAATCATCCGTGTGTCCATAACAGATACCGCTGACGCGTATGAGCAGTTCCGCGCGGGAGGGGATTTACGCAAACCATGCATCAGGGGCATATCCGGTTATGATTAACAGGTATTAGACAGGTTCAACTTTGAAGACTATAATTTACGGTAGAAAAGAAGACAGTAACAGGGCCGGGCGGCAAAGTGCCCGGCCGGTAAATGCTCCTGAAAAAGGAACTGGTCTGTAAAGTAAGGAGGATCATATTATGAGTAAAACATTAGTAGCGTATTTTTCACCTACCGGCACAACAAAAAGAGTGGCTGAGAATCTGGCGGCGGCAGCGGGAGCGGATCTGTACGAGATCCGCCCAGCGGTTCCATATACGAGCGCGGATCTGAACTGGATGGATAAGAAATCAAGAAGCTCGGTTGAGATGAATGATAAAGCCTTCCGGCCGGAACTGGCGGATAAAGACGCGAATATTGCGGCTTATGATACTGTTCTGGTTGGTTTTCCGATCTGGTGGTATGTAGCGCCGACCATTATAAATACGTTTCTGGAGAGCTATGATTTCTCCGGAAAGAAGATCGTCCTGTTCGCGACATCCGGCGGCAGCGGCCTTGGCAATACGGCAGAGGAACTTAAATCGAGCTGCCCGGGAGCTGAGATCAGAGGGGGCAGACTGCTCAACGGGAATCCTTCCAGAGAGAGCCTTGAAGAGTGGGTGAAATCTGTCATTTAGATTCCCGGATTCTCCGATGCCGGCAAGAGCGCCGGCTCCGGAGGTGTGGGGCTTTATTTCGTAAACAGAGAGAATAAAAATCAAAAGAACCGGAAATCCCGCGTGGGTTTCCGGTTCTTTTGGTTTTACGGAAAAGCGGATGGCAGGTATAATTTTTAAAAGCTGTAAAATATATCCGGCAGAAACACGAATTGCACGAGGAGGATTTATGAAAAGACAAGAAGAAATATCGGTGAAACTCTCCGCTGAGAGTCTGGAAGGTTTTGAGCAGTATTTATATGAAAGAGAAAACGCGGAGGCCACGATTGAAAAATATCTCAGAGATGTCAGGGCGTTTTTTCTATACCTGGGGAATGAGAAGAATGTGGATAAAAAGAAACTGATCGGATATAAGGAATGGCTTCTGGAACAGTATAAAGTGAGCAGTGTCAATTCGATGCTGGCGGCGCTGAATCAGTTCCTTGAATATCAGGGATATATTCATCTGAAGATCAAAAGAGTGAAGGTTCAGCAGCGGCTGTTCCTGAAAGAGGAGAAAGAACTCTCGCAGAACGAATATCGCAGACTGGTGCGGACCGCGGAAAAGGAAGGCAGGAAATGGCTGGCGCTGTGCATGGAGACGATTGCGTCTACCGGGATCCGTGTCAGCGAACTGAAGTACTTTACGGCAGAGCGGGTAAAGAAAGGCAGGATCGAAGTGTATAACAAAGGAAAATACAGAAGGATCATCCTGCCGGAATTCATCCGGGCAAAGCTGCTTTCCTACTGCAGAAAAAGGGGAATTAAATCCGGATGTATCTTTGTTGACAGAAAAGGAAATCCAAAGGACCGGAGCAGTATCTGGCGGGAGATGAAACGTCTGAAGGAAAGGTCTGGAATCAGTGGAGAGAAGATCTTCCCCCACAATCTGAGGCATCTGTTTGCCCGGATGTATTATCGATGTACACATGATATCGCCGGACTGGCGGATCTGCTGGGGCATAGCAGTCTGAACGTAACACGGGTTTATACGTCCAATACCGGAAGAGTATATCAGATGCAGCTGAACCGGATGAACATTTTGAAGATCTGAAACATAATCTTAGTTATGTGACCCATGTATAACTGAATCATTTAAAAATAAGGGAAATTTCGATTAGAATTTAAAATTTGACAGGCAGAAACAGGCCCTTCTTTTACCTGGATTTCCTGCCTGAACGGCTATGTAAAACCAAGGGCTTGTAATTGACAGCACAGTTTTTTAGCGATATCATAAAAAAAGAAACAGTTCAGATAAAATTGAATTTTTTCATTCACATTATGTATTCGAAGCTGTGAGGTTTGTTTTCTATACATTTTTACAAGTCACATAACTAAGATTATGTGAAATAGTAAAGGCCGACCCCTGTCTTCGCGTACAGAAAGGAGCGGAAAAATGGACAAAGTGGGGAAAAAGAGCAGAGGAACATTTGTAGTTGAGATCCTGGACTGTCAGAACGGAACAATGCAGGGAACTGTATTCTGGGCAAACAGACAGCAGAAAAGATCGTTCCGAAGCGCACTGGAACTTCTGGAAATGATGGGGGCGGTTGTAAGAAATGACGAGGAAATACGAAGTTTCAAGTAAGAAACCGGTGAATCGGGAAAGCTGCGATACAGAAGGAACTCTGATGGTGCAGATGCTGGGAGGTTTCGCCGTATCCTATGATGGCAGGGATATTACATTCGGGAAAAACAGGATTTCAAAATCAATGCAGATTCTTCAGCTGATGCTGTATAACCCAGATGGTATCTCCCGGACAAATGTGGTGGATCTTCTGTATGGCCGGGGCGGTCTGTCAGATCCCTCCAATAATCTGAGAGTGGCGGTTTACCGGCTGAGAAAACTGCTGGCGGAATCAGAACTTCCGCAGGATGACTATTTCAGCACAGAAAATGGCGTTTTTCAGTGGACAGGCAGTATTCCAGTGTGTGTGGATGTGCTGGAATTCCAGGATCTGATCAGACTGGCATCTGAGGAGAAACAGATCGACCGGCGCGTCGCCATACTGGAATGCGCGATCAGCTGGTATCGGGGTGATTTCCTTCCGAGACTTTCGGGAGAAGACTGGGTGATACTGGAAACCGTGCATCACAAAAAGAAGTATGAAGATGCACTGGAGGAAGTTCTGGAATATTACCGGGAAAAGGGCAGATATGAGGACATGCTGAAGATGGCCGCGGAGGCAAGCAGCATCTATCCGTTTGACGAGTGGCAGACTTATAAGATCGATGCTCTGATCGGAATGGGAAGAGAGAAAGAAGCTTATAAAGTATATGAAGAAACGGCAAAAATATTTATAGAAGAGCTGGATGTACATCCCTCTCCGGAGATGGAAGAACATCTGTGGCGGCTGGGCAGCCGTTTTACAAATGTGCCGCAGGCAATCAAGGATATCAAAGGAGGACTGCTTCAGGAAAAAGAAGCTGAAAACGGCGCCTATTACTGCAGTCTTCCCAGTTTTATCGATGAGTACCGCCTGATCCGGCGGATGGGGGAGCGGATCGGGCAGCCTGTTTATCTCATGCTCTGCACATTGACAGATGGAAAAGGCAATCCTCTGGACAGCGGAGAAAAACTGCTGAAGATGTCGGAGCAACTCAAAGAAGCGATTCGCATGAGCCTGCGGAAAGGGGATACATATACTCAATACAGCCCCAATCAGCTTCTCGTCCTACTGATCGGAGCAAATGAGGAAAACATTGAACTGATAGCCGAACGGATAACAAAAAACTTTTCCGCAGATCATAAATACTGGAAAAACTGTGTGGATTACTATGTGACTTCAGCCATTGACGCGGAGGATGAAGGCAGAAATATCATTCTGGGGAGAGGATGAAATATAAAATAAAAACAGGCAGTTTTGCGGGTGAAACTGCCTGAAAATATAAGTGTATTAAATAGGTCCCTGATCTGTGCCCTGTTATAATTATGATTCCCTATGTTCTTTCCGATACAACTCCTGCGCTTCTGCAAGTATCTCATCAGAAGCCATGGTAGAAGCCTTAATAACTGGAAGAGACAGGTTCATGTTTAACATGTTGATGATGATAGAAATCGTCTGCTGTTTCTGCCCGGATTCAAATCCTTCCTGCCTTCCAGTTTCAACTCCATCCTGATACAATTCCTGCAACGCCTGACACATATCGACAGTCCCCTCCTTCCTGCTTTTCAGTTCATCTACGTTCCGAAGCATCTTCTCCGAATGCATGAAAACTCGAAGCGCTTCATAACTCTCTTTATCAATGTACTGAAAATAGTCACTGTTATCATATATATACTGCTGAATTTCTTCTTTCTTACCTCTGTATTTTAACACACCGAAAATCTGTTGTAAATCGGTATGAAAACGTTCCAGCTGTGAGATGTTCCCGGCGTCGATCAGGTTGATACGATATCCGGGCACATACTTTTTTAGAATCTTATTGCCCTGAAATACGGGATCTATCCGGAACATGTCATACAGATCCAGAGGCCCGTCCCATGTTTCTTCATCATAGTAAAAGACCAGAGTGATACATGGGATCAGTTTGTCATCCTTGCGGAAACCGGAGAGGAACTCTTCCCTGGTCGGTTTGGACGGCACGGAAGAAGCATCAGCTGTTTCCGGTGAATCCTGTTTATGCTTTGCCTGCAATGCCCGGATCTGGTCGTGATATGTCATTCCATCATAGATCATGGTCCGCACGGGCATTGCATAGTGAACTTTGTCCTGAGTCTCACAGGCAAGGATGGAAAGGTCAATCCCACGGTTCCAGCGCTTTACGACATCCCGGAAGCGCTAGGCAGACCTGGCGCTTTTGGCCGACTTCCCTTTTGAAACGGCATCGGGCAGCAGAATCTGCGACCGGCTGTCGCAGGGTTCAAGCTCCTCCGGGCGGATGATCTGTTCGCCGGAAAAGAGAAAGCCGTTAAACAGATCCGCAAAACGCGCTTCATCGCTCAGCCACTGATTCACAATAACATCGTTTGTTCCCATACAATTCCTCCTTCGCATAACGAAATCATGCATGAAGCCGACAAAAGAAGTCCATGCGTGCTAATAAAATGTACTCATCAAAACTGGAATCTCCGGCTGATACAGCCCTGATAATAGAGATCTGCCGCTGCCCGGGGACAGCTTTCCGAATAGGATGTTGAATCTGAAAATAACGCATCCTGAAAATTTGATGTAGGGATATGATACCACTGAAAAAGAGGGGAAGCAACCGTTTAAGAAGAGATCGTGCTGAACGAAAGAAAAACCGCGATAAGTCATAAAAACGAGGGTGCCGCTTTGGTAAAATGTACCAGCTCAGACCCTGCCATTCGGGAATCCGTATGGACGTGCTTGCTGTGGCTGCGCAGCTGTTATTTTGAAACCGTTCGACTTTTTGCGACAGTGTCTGTGAAACTATTTTAATAGGAAAGAAACCCTGCAGTAATGCGGAAAATCAGGTAAATAGGAGCGCGGAAACAATGCGTTGCAGAAAAAAGGTACAGATGTAACGCGGGTTGTTAATGGCGGGACAGGTAAAATATGAAAGAAAAGGTTCGAGTAATTACAGTTAAGCGGGAGGTGACATAGGTGGCAGTCAGAGAAAATCACATAAGGCGTACCGGTGGAGAGAAAAGCGGCACCGCGCGGGTGCGGCATCGGCACGGAGCCACCTGGCTGGGAAGCTCCCATGAACGGAAGAGGACGAGTACATATATTCTGATAAATGACCGAAACAACAGTGATTCTAAAATAAAAACGCAGGGAATGACAGACGAGGGCGAGGAAGGAGGAAGCCATGAAAAGTAAAACGAGGAGAAGAGTTATAGCATTCGTGCTTTGCATGGTAATGTTGCTGAGCTGTGGCGTGACCACACTGGCAGAAGGGAATACAGCGGAACCGGCAGTGACCGATGAGGCGGCAACGCAGGATGAGGCAGCCGCAGCGGTACAGAGTGAGACTGAGGAAGAGACAGCCACGGTATCGGATTCACAGACAAGTATGGCGGCTGCTGAGCCGGAAACTACAGTGGAAGAAACGGCACCGGCAGAAGCATCTGTTCAGGCGGAGCCGGCGGCGGAAGATGCGACCGTACCTGCTGAGACGACAAGTGCTCCGGCAGAGGAGACAACAGAGTCGACACAGGAAGCGGCGGAAAGTGATGTGGCTGTTCAGAGTGAGGAGCCGGCAGTAACAGAAGAAAGTGCCGAGGCGGAAACGGAAACAGCGGAAAGTACTGAGACAGAAAAGGAAACGGCGGCTTTTCAGGCGTCGTATACGTTAGAAGATGGAAGCGCGACTATAACAGCATCCGCAGAGGAAGGTGTATTTCCGGAAGGGACCACACTGAAAGCAGAGCGGATTACAGAAGAGTCGGATCAGTATGACAGCGTGGAAGAAAGTCTGGCTGCGGAAGCAGAGAAGGACAATAAAGATCTTCTGGATTTTGTGGCATTTGATATTGCTTTCTTTGATGAAGCTGGAAATGAGATTGAGCCGAATGGAGAGGTAAATGTATCGATTCAGTTTGAAGAGAAAGAGGTATTTGACAGCTTAGAATCTGCGGATGATCTTTCTTTAGTACATATTAAAGAAGATTCGGTAGTGGAGAATGTTGAAGCCAATATAGATACAGATGCAAGCACGATAAAAAATGTAGATTTTATATCCTCTGCATTTTCTGTTTATGCAATTACTAAAAATGGAATTAGCGAGACCTTTTCGGGAGTAATACCGGCAGATTCTTACGGAACTGTAGAATTTTGGCATAGAATTGATGGAAATATCGAAATTAAATTCAGCACGGATAAACCAACTGACAAGCAATATATATATCAAACATTTATAACTATCTATGTGGATGATACTGAAAAAAAAGAAATAAAGGGCTGGCTGTATACCGACATTGACAAGGATTTGAATACACAAGAAAAAGACAGCGATATTTCTGTATCAGTAAAACCGGGGGATGGATATTGGTTTAAAGACCAATGTAAGTGGAAAAAAGGTAAGAATGATAATAATCCAACCCGGTTTACCGGGAGTGGACCGACCGGAGTTGATAATCCTGGCGATGATAATCAGTATTATTTAGATATTTATTTAACAAATAAGAGCCCACAAAAAGCAGACACTCAGATTACTGATGGAACAAAGGCTATATCAGTTGATTTATACAACTATAATGAAGATGAATATAACAATTATGTTATAGATACATTGAAGGGTGGTTATACAGGCAGTCTTTTGCTGAGAAGTCCCTGGAATACAACATATAAAGCGAACCATTATAAAGTGCCTAAAAATGATCGAGAGGAAAACGGACATAATAATACATGTGGGGATAATGGAATATATTATGGATTGGCCCATATGAGTCGGGGAAATGCAGAGGAAGGCGATTATGAAAATTACAACATTGATTTTAGAGATTTGGAGGCAGCCTTTTTTGATGATGCATTCGATACAGCTGTACAAAGGGGCGCGAATATAGGAACAAAGTATCAGGACGTGAATTTTATGTTTTCCTATGATAAGAATACAAATACATATTCTTATGATAGCGGTGATGAAAATTCAAACGATGAGATTAAAGATACACATGTTCATTTTGATGAAGTGAGCAACACGATTTGGCAGTATGAGGGGGAAGGACCAGGAACTGCGTCAGACGGATCGGATCTCCAAAAGAATGGATTCTTCCCGTTTACAGATGAAACCGATAATATGACTGATTACGGTTTCGGAATGCGTATGGATGTGGAATTCCTTCTTACAGCCGATGGAAGATATCAGGGGGAGGATATGGAGTTTTCCTTCTCAGGTGACGATGATGTGTGGGTATTTGTAGATGGAGAAATTGTGCTGGATCTTGGCGGCCTGCATGGAAGACGCGGCGGTACAATAAATTTTGCTAACGGAGGAAGCGTTACTTACGATGAGGGAAAAACTGGTTCTGTAAATGGCGTTGATGGTACCCAGCAACCGTCCTATAATTTTGAGAATCTAGAGCCAGGGATGCATACTCTTACGTTTTATTATCTTGAGCGTGGAGGGGATGCATCTAACTGTAAGATTGTGTTTAATCTTCCGGTAGTAACACAGACAGGAAATCTGTCATTTGAGAAGGTTGATTCAAAGACAGGCGTTGGTATCAGTGGAGTTGAGTTTGGCTTATATGACACGAATCAGATAACAAGTGATACACAGCCATTAGCTACAGCTGTTTCAGATGAAGAAGGAAATGTAACATTTGATATCAGTGAGCTGGACGTAACACAAACATACTATTTAAAAGAAATTTCTACGCCATTTGGATACCAGACTAATGAAACGGTATATACAGTAGAACTTAAAGAAAATAGTGATGGTAGTGGAACCGTTATTACAAAGACAGGAAAGATAAAATATGAGAAAGAGGAGCTTAAAGAGATAGAAAATACACCTGTTCAGAATACGGGAGGAACAACAAATGTCACTGTAACAAAAGAATGGGAAAATAGAGTTCCTGAAGTGCCTGTAGAAGTGACCTTATATGAAGATGGCAAAATAGTCCCAAATACTCCTCAAGTGACTTTAAATAGTGACAATAACTGGACATATACGTGGGATAACTTGCCTGGAGATGTTACATATGCGGTTGAAGAAACTGTGCCAGAGGGGTATAAAGCAGATCCAACAGAGTATACATATGATTTTAAAATTAATGATCCCTATGAAAGAGTCAGTCCTTGTTCATTTCTTTCTAGAGAATTAGGAACGAACGGTGTTGTTGCAATAAAAAAGGGAAACAATTATTTTATATGGACTACAGGTGAGTTGCAGTCTACAGAACAGGAAAGCTTGCGCGAGGCAATAGGAGAGCTTGCAAAAAATGGTTTTGAAGAAAACAATACAACATTTGGAGATGGAACTGGATCATTTACGGTGCTGGACGGAACGTTTAAATTTGAATATTTAGATAATAATTTAAATCTAACCATAGATGCAACAAGCGCTTGGTCATGGTTCATGCTAGGAACATATACAAAAACTGTAAATGCTGTTATCACAAATAATATTGATGAAACGGATACGATTGATATTCCGATAACTAAAATATGGAAAGACAGCGGGACAAATCGACCAGAAAGTATTACACTTCAACTTTATAAAAAGATTGGGGATACAGGAGAGTGGACTGAGGTAAGCGATAAAACGTTAGTTTTAAATAAGAGTAATCAATCAGAAACCGATGTAAATAAATGGGAAGGTGAATTTTTAAACTTACCATATTGGGATTTAGACACAAAACAGCCGATTCAGTATAAAGTTGAAGAAACAAAAATTGGAGATACTGCGGTTTCCAATAATATGGCTGCAGGGTATACCGTAAAGGTGACAGGTGATGAATCAACAGGGTTTACGATAACAAACTCGAAAAGTTGGAATATCGTGAAAGTAAGTAAAACAGATTCTAATATTACGTTGCCTGATGCTAAATTTAAACTACAAAAAGAGGGAGAAAGCCCTATTTATGGAAAATCTAATACAGGCGGAAAAATAGAATGGTTTAGCGATCAGGAATGTTTAATTTCAAAGGATATATCTGATTTAAACGGAGAGTATATTTTGACAGAGATGACCGCACCGACTGGATATTCCAAGAATACGGCATCATGGGAGATTACCTTTACAAATGGAATACCTACTTCTATTATATCTTCTGATAAGTCAGAAGGAAATAAGGGAGCAATAACGCCTGCAAATGTTAGTAATGTAGACACCTACTATTATAAAAATGAGGCTCTTTTCAGTCTTCCAGAATCTGGAGGTTCCGGTATCTACTGGTATATGCTCGGTGGCGTACTGCTTATGATGGCAGGCTCACTGTTAGTATATAAAAAAAGACGCGGGGAGGTGCTGAGAAGGAAGTAAGATGAAACACACTTTTCAGCGGACTCGTTACCGCAAAACCTAAGAAAAATGCGATAACCGCAAAACGCTTAGCAAAAAATGAGGGGGAAATCCCCGGAAAAGGAGAGAAATATGAAGAAGATTAAAAAGATCTTAGCTGCAGTCATGACACTGGCTATGGTGCTTGGAATGTCAATGACAACATTTGCAGCAGAAAAGACAAATGTTCTTGTGACAGTGAATGCTGTAGAAGGAACAACACTGTATTATGATCAGATTGTAGTTGCAAATACAAGTTCAACAGATGGTTGGGAATATACCAACAATTATAAAAGTGCTTTTGCTTCAATAGATATTAGTGAATTAGTAGGGATTGTGACATCAAATCAGAGTGGTGATGCTGAAAGCGGTACTCTTACTTCATCCCAAGAATTAGCTGGGGTGTTGGAAAATATAAAGGATACTGTTAAGACCAAAGGAGACACATTGGCAGCTGGAGTAAATAGTTTTACAGCTACAAGTGGAGGGTTATATGTAATTATTCTAGAAACTCCGAATTATACATATTCACCGACATTAGTATATGTTCCGGTTAATTCAGATGATCCTATTAATGTGAGCCCGAAAGGTGCAGAAAATCAGGTGACAAAAACGGTTTCTGCCGGTGATGAGTCTGTTGCAGCAGGTGATGAAGTACAGTATACGGTAACAGTACAATACCCCTATATTTCAGCTAGTTATACGAATCCTACATTTAAAATTACAGATACTTTAACGAAAGCTACTTTTTTGATAGATGATACTGATCATAAGGTAACAGTTAACGGAGTTGAAGCTGATCATTACACAATATCAGATTCTAATGAGAAAAATACATTAACAATTGACTTTTCAAACTACGATCCTACTAAGGCGGGAGATCTTATTACTATTACTTATTGGGTAAAAGTGGCTGGAGATGTTAGTTCAGAGAATCCATTGGAAAATAAAGTTACTTCGGAATTAAAATTAACGCCAGATGGTGAGTCAACAAAAACGGAGTATAAAGTAGTTTCCACACCTGTAAAAGTAGTGATTGAAAAGTTTGATGCTGATAACAATAGTAAGTTGTTGCCGGGTGCAACTTTTGAACTCTATAAAGGCTCAACTACAGACTACGTTGAAGGTACATCAGTTCCAGTAGCTACTAAGATAACGGATGCAGATGGAAGATTAACTTTTGATGGTTTGGATGCACAGGAAAACTACTATATTGTAGAGACCGCTGCTCCAGATGGATATAAGGTTGATAAAACTCCAATACAGTTAAAGCGTCCGGATAATTGGAATACTCCTACAGTGACAACAACACCTCCTACAGAGGAAAATGGGGTAAGAACAATTACTACTACTTATACCTTTAATGATTTTGGTACTGAGGGAGTTCAGCGAGTGGCTAATACTACTCTTTCCTCCCTCCCGTCCACAGGTGGTATCGGTACAACAATCTTCACCATCGGCGGATGCGTGATCATGATCGCAGCTGCAGGCCTGTTCTTCGCAAGCCGCAGAAAATCTTCCAAATAAAAGGAAAGAGTTAACGATCAGAAGTGACAGACAAATAAAAAGCTAAGCGTCATTTTATACCGGGGCGGCTGTCCCGCCCCGGTTATCATTTGACATCAGTTCAGTTATGAAATGCAGCGGTTTACCAAATTGCGCGAGTTGAACTGCTGTACATACCAGATACAACATTAAGGAGAGTCCGGATGAAGAAGAGAACTACAACTGTTATTATTGTCATACTTTTTTTAGCCGGATTGTCCTTGCTGCTGTATCCGTTCGTTGCGAACCAGTGGAACACTTACCGCCAGGAGCGGCTGCTCTCCGGTTATGAGGAGACGGTCGACCAGCGGGAGTCCGCCGGTGAGATCGACTATGAGAGTGAGTGGGAGAAGGCGCGCGCGTACAATGAAGCGCTGCTTCCCAGTATCCTCCCTGACTCCTTCGCGGTTGCGGAGGCGGAGAATGAGGCCGGGCAGGTGGACGAGGCATACATGTCAGCGCTCAACCTTGCCGGGGACGGTATCATGGGAAGTGTGGAGATCCCGAAGATCGACATTACCCTTCCCATCTATCACACGACGGAGCCGGAAGTGCTCGAGAAGGCAGCAGGCCATCTGGAGGGAAGTTCCCTTCCGGTTGGAGGCGAGAGCACACACGCGGTAATATCCGCCCACAGGGGGCTGCCCAGCGCGGCGCTCTTTACAGACCTTGACAAATTAGAAGAAGGGGATCATTTCCTGATCCATGTGCTGGATGACACGCTCTGCTATGAAGTGGATCAGATCAACGTGGTGGAGCCGGAGGAGACGGATTCCCTTGCAGTGGAAGAGGGGGAAGACCTGGTCACGCTCCTGACCTGTACTCCTTACGGGGTGAACAGCCACCGGCTGCTCGTGCGGGGACACCGTGTTCCCTATGATCCGGAGGAAGTGGCGGATGAGAATGTACCGTTCTCCAATATGAGTCTTCACACCAGCTACCTGCTCTGGGTAGTGGTAGGACTCCTGATCACGGCAGCGTTTATCCTGTTCCTTTATCTCAGGGACCGCAGGAGAAAGGTCATGCCGGAACAGGCCGTCGCTGATGGGTCTGCGGGAACGGAGAGCTCCGGTACAGAGAAGAAGCGGCGCAGGAGAAGGAGGGATCGCTCGTGAGGAAACCATCGAAAACCTCCGGAAAGCGGAAGCTCCTGAATATACTTCTGGCGCTGATGTTTCTGGCGGGATTCCTGATCCTTGCCTATCCCACCATCTCAGACCAGTGGAACACCTACCGGCAGAGCCGTCTGATCAGCAGTTATGAAGATGTGGTTTCCGACATGGAACCGGAGGACTTCTCCGCAGAGTGGGAGAAGGCGAGAAGCTTCAATGACACTCTCACTCAGAACAGCATTTACGGCGATGTGTTCGGAGAGGATGACACGGATCTGGAAGATACGGAATACTGGCAGGTCTTAAATGTAGCGGGGGACGGAGTGATGGGGTATCTGTCCATCCCGAAAATCAATGTGAAGCTGTCGATCTATCACGGCACCGGAGACGAAGTGCTCCAGACCGGAGTGGGACACCTGAATGGCACGAAGCTGCCCATCGGCGGGGAGAGCACGCACAGCGTGCTTGCCGCTCACAGAGGACTTCCCAGCGCCCGGCTGTTTACGGACATTGATCAGCTGGAGAAGGGGGATATGTTCTATATCCACGTGCTGGATGAGGTGCTCGCCTATCAGGTGGATGAGATCCACGACATGATTGACAAGGACGACATGGCGGCGCTGGAAGACGCCATGAAGATCGAAGAAGGAGAAGATTACGTTACCCTGTTCACATGTACGCCTTACGGAGTGAATTCTCACCGGCTTCTCGTGCGGGGCACGAGGGTGCCTTACAACGGAGAGGAAGAGGAGACGTCCGTCGGGGAGTCCATGGTGCAGGCGATTCGAAATTATTATATGCTGTACCTGATTCTGGGACTTGCGATTACGCTGCTTGTGATCCTGATTCTCCGGGCGGTTATGAAGCCGAAGGGGAATGACAGGACGCCGCCGGACGGAGGCGGATCTGACGCGGGCAGCGCAGGAGGAACCGGTCCGGGAGCAGCCGGCGCTGGTGGTGCAGGCGCGGGCGCTGCGCGGACGGCACGCAGAAGAAGGCACAGAAGGCATCCAGGAAACAAGAGTTCTTAAGGAGGAAGAAGTGATGATGAGGAAGAGGATAGAAAGAGGAGGAGCATTGCTTCTGGGATTCGCGGTGGTACTCTCCGCCATGATCCTGCCGGATGTTTACGCGGCGGAAGCAGTGGATACTCAGCGGGAGTGTTCCGTGACATTTTCCGTATCCTCCACGGATTACGCGGAGGAGCTCGCCGGCGCCCGGATCCCGGTGGACCTTTACAAAGTGGCATCCATCGATGGATCGGGAAATTATACGGCGGAGGGAAGCTTCGCGGAGCTTGATCTGAGTTTTACAGAGGATAACGACGCGGCGGCTGCGGTCTGGGAAGAGCGGGCTGCGGACGCGTTCGGGATGATCGGAGATACCGCGCCTGCGGCCGAGGTTTCCATAATAAACGGTACGGCTGCGGCGGACGGACTGGACGCGGGCATGTACCTGATCGTGGCACAGGAGACGAGCACGGATTATTACAATTACAGTTTCGCGCCTTATCTGATCTCCCTGCCGGACAATGATTATTATGACGGCGGCAGTGACGCCTGGATCTACGATGTGCAGGTGGGACTCAAACCGGAGCAGACCGAACGGTACGGATCTCTTCAGATTAACAAGACACTGGTGGGACAGAACATTACCATGGGGGATCAGGCAACTTTTGTATTCCAGATAGATATCACGACTCCCAGAGGGGAGACAGACCGGAAGCTTGCCAGCATTGATTTTACTGACGGCGCGGCGTCCGGTTCCGCGGTAGTGGACGAGATCCCGGCAGGATCTCAGGTGACCGTGACAGAGATTTACAGCGGCGCGGCATATGAACTGACCGCATCGGAAGGAAACGCTGTGATCACAGCAGACGAGACCGCATCCACAAGCTTTACAAACGAGCACAACGGAAGCTGGAACGGCGGATACGGTGTGGTAAATAACTACAGCCCGGATGAGAACGGACAGTATGTGTGGACGTCCGGAGCGGCCGAGGATTGATCAGAGGGGGGATGAGCGATGAGAAAGAAATGGAATAAAAAGCCCGTGGCTCTTGCCGCGGCGGCGCTTGCCCTGACTGCATCGGTATCAGTAGGCAGCGCGCTGGCGTATTTTACAACATATTCGACAGCGTCCGGTTCGGTTCAGATGGACATGGGATTCACCCATACGGACGTGGAAGAGACCGTGGACAGCGACGGAAAGCACGTTGTGATCGCAAATACAGGCGATTATGACTGCTTCGTGAGAGTGAAGGTGTTCGCGGAAGTGGAAGTAGCGTACGAGCCGGGAGACGGCTGGTCCCAGGGGGATGACGGATACTGGTACTACAGTCCGGTGCTCGCGGCGGGAGAGAGCACGCCGGAGCTTCTCGTTACCTATGATTTCCCGGAGGACGGAGAAGAGTTCAATATTATCGTGGTTCAGGAGTGTACGCCGGTGATCTTTGACGAGAGCGGGAATCCGCAGGCGGACTGGAATCATGTAGTTACAGCTGACAGCACAGAGCAGGAGGGAGAGTAAGGATGAGAAAGAAAAAAACATCATTTCCGAAGAAATCAGCCCTGCTCTTTGGCGCGGCTGCCGTACTGCTGATCGGCAGTTCCATCGGAAGCACACGGGCCGCGCTGACCTACTACAGTGAGGATTACGCCGCGCGGGTAGATATGTCCAGTATCGGCGTGACTCTTCTGGAGAACGGACAGGCGGTCAGCAGCAGGGATTATACAGAAGACGGCACATGGGCAGGAGAGACTGACGGTGTGCTTCTTGAGAATCTTCTGGAAGAGGGTGAGAAATTCACACCCGGCAAGGCATACGATGAGGAGATTTCCGTAGAAAACAGCGGAAATATCGATACATTTGTCAGAGTGATACTGACCAGAAGCTGGAAGGACGACGGAGGGGCGAAGGATACCGCACTTTCCCCGGATCTGATCGAGCTTGGCCTCAACGAGGACAGCGGCTGGATGCAGGCCGATGTGGAGTCCTCGCCGGAGCGCATCGTCCTGTACTATAATAAGGCGCTGGCGCCCGGGGAGACAACAGAAGCCCTCTGTGATTCCATCCGGATCGATGAGTCGATCGCCCAGCAGGTCGAGGAGGTCCGCGAGGGAAACACGATCCGTTATATCTATAAATACGACGGCTATTCCTTTGCCCTTGACGCGGAGGTAGACGCCGTGCAGACACATAACGCACAGGATGCGATCAAAAGCGCGTGGGGCGTGGACGTGACGGTTTCAGATGATGAGAAAACCATAAGCTTACAGTAAGGAGGTACAGAACATGAAGAAGAAAATGTTGTGCCTCGCCATGACGGCGGTTATGGCTGTAGGCATGTCGAGTACCGTGTACGCGGTAGATTATGTTGGAGATGACGGCTGGCGCGCCGAGTTTGACGGCGACAGCCTGAACAGTAATTTTGAATCCGGAGACATCGCGGATACCGCCTCCGGAGTGCAGCCTGGAGACAGCATCGAGATGCATGTGCAGGTGGCGAACACGGACAGCGCTGACACCGACTGGTATATGACCAACGAGGTGGTGGAGACGCTGGAGGATGCCAGATCACAGGCGTCCGGCGGAGCCTATGAGTACCGTCTGGTGTATACCGATCCGACTGGCGAAGAGAACGTGCTGTATGACAGCTCTTCTGTCGGCGGCGAGACAAACGGCGAGGGCGGCGAAGGTCTCCATCAGGTAGGAGATACCATGGAAGAGTATTTCTATCTGGGAAGGCTGGAACAGAACCAGACCGGTGACGTTTCTCTCTGGGTGAAGGTAGACGGCGAGACGCAGGGCAACGGCTATCAGCAGACACTTGCCGAGCTCCGGATGAATTTCGCGGTGGAAGAGGTCGCTCAGGGCGCGTCCGTTCCAACGGATAATAATTCGAAAAAAGAGACGGTGGTAAAGAAAGTTGTAAAAACCATCAAGACAGGTGATACAACGAATGTCCTGCTCTTCAGCATTGCGGCGCTGATCAGCGGAATCGTGCTCTTCCTCCTTGGAGTGATCTCCTTTAAGAAACGCCGCAGGAAAGGAGCGCACCGGAGATGAGAAGAGAAAGAAAAAGCTGGAAAAGACTGCTCGCGCCGTTCCTGGGGATCTGCATGACCATGGCGTTTTCCATGACGGCAGCGGCTGAGGACTATACCTATACAGTTACCCTTTCCGCCGGAAATATGGGAACCGTCAACGGGGAGGAGAAGATCACGATCGATGGGCTCCGCTCCGGTTCGGAAGTAACATTTGACGTGTCACAGGTACAGGTGACAGATGAGAGATACTACGTGAAAGGCGTGCGCTTAAGCGGCCGCGATAATGCGGATGCGCTGGTTTCCCCTACGTTTACAGTGACGGGAGACACGGATTATGTGGTTGCGTATGGAATCCGCGGCGACATGGTAGCCTACACAGTGAATTATCAGGATGCTGACGGCAATGAACTGGCGCCCAGCCAGCAGTTTTACGGAAACGTGGGAGATAAGCCGGTAGTGGCGTACCGATATATTGACGGCTATGTGCCCCAGGCGGCAGCGCTGACGAAGACACTGAGCAGCAACGAGGCAGAGAATGTATTTACCTTCGTCTATGAGGAAGGCGAGTCCGGCACAGTTGTACAGACACCGAGAACGGAAGGTTGCGTGGCAACAGTAGTTGAAACAGTGACCGTGACGGAAGGAACCGGGACTGCCGGAACCGGTACGACCGCCGGAACCGGTGCGGCGGGTACTGGAGCAGCCGGCCCGGGAGCCGGTACAGCAGCAGGAACCGGTGCGGGGACAGCCGCTCCGGGAGCAGGAACAGGAACCACGGCAGGAACCGGCGGTGCCGGAACTGCGGAAGGACAGACTGGCGGAGACGACACAACAACGATTGAGGGGGAAGATGTGCCTCAGGACGACGGCAATGGAATCGTAGACCTGGATGAAGATGACACCCCGCTGGGAAACATCGATGTTGATGAGTCCGCGGCAGATTCTGATTCCGGCTCCGGATTCCCGCTGGCGGGAAGCATTGCGGTCGGAGTGGTCGCTGTAGCGATTCTGGCGGCGCTGATCGTATTCCTTGTAAAGGCGAAACGTTAAGCCGGAATAAGCACGTTAGTGCGGTTCCCCGAATGGTGCGGGCTGAACTGTCACTAATCAGGAGAAAAACAGGAGTATCTGGCTAGATGAGCTTGAAGAAAAGAAAGAAAAAAAGCCCGGTGCCTGCGTTATGCAGTGCACTGGGCACTGTTATGCTTATATTACTTGTGCTGGCATGTGTGCCGCTGACTGTACCTCGGATCTTCGGTTATGAGATCTATACGGTGATCAGCGGAAGTATGGAACCCGCGATCCCGACGGGGAGCCTTGTGTACATTGCCGGTACCGATCCGGAGGAGATCAGGGAAGGCGATGTGATCGCCTTTTACGGCGGTATAGCCGGGAACAGCGGGATACATGCAGATGATATGGCCGACTCTGGCGAGGGTTATGATATAAAGACAGAGGACAGTGCGCCGGATTCTGGCGTATCTATTATTACCCATCGTGTGGTGAGCAACAGCATTATCATGGGCGAGTTTATCACCAAAGGGGACGCCAACGAGAAAGAAGATATGAATCCGGTCAGTTATGATAATTATATCGGAAAAGTACAGCTTTCCATCCCTCTGGCAGGGTATGCGGCGGAGCTGTTTACAAGCACCCAGGGCAAGATCGCCGCAGTGTGTGTGATTGCCGTGGCGGCTCTTCTGCAGGTACCGGCGTGGAGAAGGCGGAGACAGGACTAACGTAATAATACCATGGCTGGACTGTCATGAAATCTTATCCAAATATACGAGGAAAATACCATGTAAATTTCAGTTAAATAACACAGTTGCCATCCGTATGGCGCTGTGTTATTCTTTTCTTACACAAAACGGACGGCGTTTCTGCTGTCCGAAGTTTCCAATTCACCAGGCTGCTGAAAAGCAGCGAAGCATCTCATTTTCGGAGCCCGTGTTCCGGGCGGCTACCCGATGATGAAGGACAACCGAATAAAGCAGTAAAAGGTATAGATTACAGGAAGCGGCAACGAGTTCTT